>JACQWN010000270.1 GCA_016209245.1 Bacteroidia bacterium | reverse complement strand
GATTGATTATAAACTAAATATAAATTGAAAAATAGAAAATTAAGCCACAAAATACACAGATTTTCAAAAATTATTTTTTAATAGAATTTGTTAAATATCTGGTAATCAATCAAATCGACATGAATAATATATTTTTAACCCCGTGAACGGTTACAAAAAAACCAACTATTAGACCAAGAACGAAAACGACTTATAGAAAGTGCAAAGCAAATGAAACAATTTGGTATACCAATAAATGATGTTATTAAGGCAACAGGCTTAACAAAACAGGAAATTGAGAAATTATAAATATGACATAACAATAAAATATAAAAATTTTTAAGAAGCGTTTAGCTTTTATTCCGGGCTTTCTAAACAAGAAATCGAAAACCTGAAATAATTATTTTCAAAATATTTTGTATATTTACATCAAATTTAAAACGAATAATTATGTAGAAACCAAAATATATTCATAAGAGCGTTGCTTAAAGCCTTCCTCTTTAGTAAAACGACCATTATTAAATCAAGATGGAATTTTTAGAAAAAAATAAACTCTCTGTGCCTGAAAGAAAAATAATAGGTTATCTTTTGAATTTTTCGCACACAGAAGGAGTGAATAAAGCTTTTTTTTTCGTACGTTTTGGATTTCTTCCATCGGAATGGGAGATACTATCCAAGGCATTATTGCAACATGCAACTGAAAATTTTATTACACAAAAAATACGAACTGCATTTGGTGAAAAATATCTGATAAATGGACCGATTAAATCACCTGATGGAAGAAACCCTGAAATAATCACTGTTTGGTTTAAAGAAAATAATGAGGATATCATTAAATTAATAACCGCTTATCCTGCAAAATTATGATTAAAGAATTACAAAGAGTTATACTCACAGTAGATATACCTGATCATAAATTATTAAAAGGAGATATTGGTACTGTGGTAATGGTTCATACCGCAGAACTTGGTTATGAAGTAGAATTCTCTACACTATATGGCGACACAATTGTTGTTGCTACTTTAAGCGCAAATCAGGTCAGGTCTGTAAATGAAAACGAAATCGCTCATGTTAGAAATCTTGTTAACATTTAAACATTTAAAATATTTGGAAAATTATTAGAAAGATTTTGTATTTTTTAATTTGTATTTCAAAAGAATAATTGAATATGACATAACAATAAAATATAAAAATTTTTAAGAAGCGTTTAGCTTTATTCTTGCTATTGAAATGTGAGAGTTTCTTTGTACTACAAGAATAATAAGTGAAACGCTGCGCTCAGGCGTGGCGACACTTATTTGTAGTACAGGTTTCTCACAACCTCAATAGCAGATAAGGTAACAGTCCCACGCTTTTTTATTTTATAACTGCCTGAGTTGGGGCTGCGAAGGCATAAAAAAATTAAGATATGAAAAAGATTATTTTGCTTTTCGGTTTTGCCTGTTTACAAATGGCAATATTATTAGCCCAAACACCTGACGGTTTTAACTATCAGGGAGTAGCCCGGAACAGTACTGGTACAATACTTCTTAACCAGGCTATTAGCCTGCGCATGAGCATTTTGCAGGGCAGCGCAAGCGGAATCACTGTTTACAGCGAAACGCATGGGGCAACTTCAAACGATTACGGCGTGTTTGACCTTGTGGTAGGCAATGGTTCTGTTATTTCAGGTAATTTTTCTACAATTGACTGGGGAGCGGATATTTATTTTCTGAAAGTTGAAATGGACGGAACCGGCGGCACAAACTATGAGTTTATGGGAACATCCCAACTGCTTTCTGTCCCTTACTCATTACACTCAAAAACCGCCGAAAATGCGCATACTGTTAATTACGATAGTATAACCAATATCCCTGCAAACCTTACCACCATTGTTAATAATAATTTCAGCGGCGATTACAGCGAGCTTACTAATACGCCAACAATTCCGATAAACATTAGCGAACTTAATAATGATGCAGGTTATCTCACCACCGAAGTTGACGGCTCTGTTACCAATGAATTGCAGGTGCTGTCAATTTCTAATGACACCATTTTTCTTACCAACGGCGGTTTTGTAAAACGATACCTGCAAATGTAAGCCAGTTAACCAACGATGCCGGTTACATTACCGGCTTCACAGAAGTTGATGGCTCTGTTACAAACGAACTGCAGGCATTAAGCATTAGCAATGATACTGTTTACCTGAGTAACGGCGGTTTTGCAAAACTCCCTGCGGGTTTTAGCGGAAATTATAATGACTTAACCGGCAAGCCCAATCTTGCGACAGTCGCCACTTCCGGCAGTTACACCGATTTAAGCAATACCCCGACAATACCCGCAAATGTAAGCCAGTTAACCAACGATGCCGGTTACATTACGGGTTTCATAGAAGTAGATGGAAGCGTTACAAATGAATCACAGGTATTAAGCATTTCCAATGATACAATTTACCTGGCAAATGGGGGTTTTGTGAAACTACCAGCCGGATTCAACGGAAATTATAATGACCTCACAAATGTCCCTGCGAATCTTACTACCATTGTAAATAATAATTTCAGCGGCGATTACAGCGAACTAACCAATACCCCTGCAATTCCAACAAATGTTAGCGAATTGAACAATGATGCGGGATATTTGACTTCTGAAGTTGACGGTAGTATTACAAACGAATTGCAGATTATTAATATATCCAATGATACCATGCCTGCCGGTTTCAGCGGTAATTACAATGACCTGACAAACAAACCCGATTTTACAGGATGGGATACCAATGCAGCAAATGATTTCAACGGTGATTATAATAACCTTACCAATAAGCCCGTAATTCCTGCAAATGTTAGCGATCTTACAAATGATGCTGGTTACTTAACAAACGAAATAGATGGTAGTGTAACCAACGAATTGCAGGCATTGAGCATTAGTAATGATACTGTTTACTTGAGTAATGGCGGGTTTGTAAAACTCCCTGCAGGCTTTGACGGACAATACAGCAGTCTTACCGGAGTGCCGACTAATGTTAGTTCATTTACAAACGATGCAGACTATTTGACTATTGAAAATGACACAATGCTTTGGAAGAAAAACGGGAATGATTTATTTTATAATGCCGGCAACGTAGGCATCGGGACAACAAGTCCAATAAATAAATTGACTGTAGAAGATTCTACCGGAGGCTCTGAGACATGGACAAAAGGAATTTTAATTAAAAATACTGGTTGGTCGGGAGAACCTGCTATTGCTTTTAACAATGACCAGACAGGATCGAATTACTGGATTACTGGAATTAATGAAGAAACTTCTTACAACATTGCTTACGGAACATCATTTACCCTTCCTACTACAAAATTCACCATTCTATCAACCGGCAACGTCGGCATCGGGACGATGGAGCCAAATTCAAAGTTTCAAGTAACAGGCGGAGATACTTACATACAAACCATCGGTAATGGTGTTATTTTGCGTTCACCAGATGGCACGTGTTACCGGGTAACAGTGGCTAATGGCGGGGGTTTGGTAACTACGGCGGTGGCGTGTCCGTAATTATAAAATTTTAACATGTCAGAAAAATTTCAGAATAAATATCGTATAGAGACCACCCGTTTACAGGGTTGGGATTATTCGTCAGAGGGCGGGTATTATATTACCATAAACACAAAAAACAGGATACAATGGTTTGGGAATTGGGTGATGGTGATGGTGATGGTGATGGTGATGGTGATGGTGATGGTGATGGTGATGGTGATGGTGATGGTGATGGTGGCGGTGTAGAGACATGCCGCGGCATGTCTCTACGTGGTACGTCCATCAAACGTGATACGTCCATCAAACATGGTACATCCATCATAAATGGTACGTTAAATGTCACCGCCAAATTCGGAAAACCAATAAAAAATTCCATTTCTATGATCATCAACCATTACAAAGGCGATGTAAAAAAAACCGTTTGTCATCGCTATCCCGATTTTAAATGGCAATTCCGTTTTCATGATCATATTATTCGTAATGACAATGAATTAAACCGAATTAGAAAATACATAATTGAAAACCCGGAGAAATGGGAAACAGATGAAAATTTTACAGACCCACGATAGCGTTCTAATGTAGCGAGCGATATTGGGGTAAAGGTGTAGAGAAATGAAGCTGGGCTTATAGTAGGGGCTTTCTATAGAACCGGCGATATTTTAAAAGTTGTTCATTAATCATGTTACTGTAAATGACAGTGGGCAGGTTGTTGCAACACTGATAGCTTGTCCGTAAATAGATTTAGGATTTAGGATTGGGGATTGGGGATTTGAGACTTGAGACTTGGAATTTGGGACTTGGGACTTGGGGCTTGGAA
>JACQWN010000269.1 GCA_016209245.1 Bacteroidia bacterium | reverse complement strand
TTGTACCGCTACCACTGATTCCCGGGTCTTTCCAATCGGTTCCTGAGCCAGTGCTAGATAGTACTTGTCCGCTGGAGCCGGCATCGCCGTCGTCATCGTAAAAAGTGCCGGTCACTTTAAAATTTCCGTTGATTGTCAGGCTATTGGCTGAAAAATCTCCATAGATTAATGGATTTACTATTGATGAATTTGAAATATACAACTTGTTGGAACCTGTTTCGTTATAACCGGCGTTGTAACCCAGAAAAATATTACCGGAACCATGTGAGTCAAAACCGGCGCCATTACCGATAAAGGTATTATTATCGCCTGAAGCGTTAAGATTGCCTGCATCTCTTCCTACGGCTACATTGTTATTGCCAATAGTATCATATTGCATGGAACCGGGTCCGAGAGCTACATTGTTGTTACCGGTTTTATTGAATTTGCCGCATAGATTTCCCACATACAAATTTCCGTATCCCGTGTTATAATATCCGCAATCGCGTCCGATAAAAATATTACCGGAGGTGGTAGTATTGAAATATCCAGCCTGATTGCCAATAAAAACATTATTAGTCCCTGTTGTATTGGAATAACCGGCTGCTTGTCCGATAAAATTATTACTCCATCCTTCAGTATTAGATATCCCGCTGCTATGACCGATAAAAACGTTACTACTTCCTGTTGTGTTCGATTTTCCGCTATCAAAACCGATGTAAGCATTATAAGAGCCTGTCAAGTTCCCATAACCACATCTGTATCCCATGAATGTGTTGTATTGGCCTATATTATTCATATATCCGCTCTGATAGCCCATAAAGGTATTATAGCTTCCGGAGATGTTGTTAGTTCCGGCTGCTACACCAATAAACACATTCTGGTTTCCAATTGTGTTATATACTCCCGCCCAGTCGCCGATAAATATATTCTGTAAACCCGTAGTATTGCTGAAACCGGATCTGTCTCCTATAAACACGTTTTTATAACCTTCGGTGTTGCTATAACCAACCATATTTCCAAGGAAAACATTAGAATGACCAGTTTGGTTGGACAATCCGCTTTGAAGACCAATGAATACATTGTTTCCGGCTGTGGTGTTGAATTTTCCTGAACCCGTTCCAATAAAAATATTATCAGAACCGCTTGTATTGGTAAGACCTGTTTCGTCGCCGATAAAAATGTTCTGGTATCCGTTAATATTTGAATATCCAGATCTATTTCCTATATAAACATTTTTGCTTCCATCAGCATTATTTTTACCTACCTGGTTGCCTAAAAAGACGTTTGATGAACCGATAATATTGAATGCTCCGGCTTCTGTTCCTATAAATACGTTATCTCCGGCCACAGTATTAAATTTTCCAGCTAATGCTCCTATGAAAATATTTTGTGTACCTGTTGAATTACTATAACCGGCACTATCGCCAATAGCGACATTTTGATAGCCTGTGGAGTTATATAATGCAACGCGGTTTCCAAGAAATACATTGGAATAACCTGTTGTATTATAATATCCGGATGCAACCCCTATCATCACATTGGCATAACCGGTAGAATTCCAGTAACCTGTTTGTACGCCCATAAAAATATTACTACTACCAGTAGTATTATTGTAACCGGACTGATAACCGATAAATGAGTTACTTGTGCCGGAAGTATTGGAAAATCCGCTTTGGTGTCCGATAAAATAATTGTTTGGTGTCAGGTCGAGGTAGTTTGCAGAGCCGGAGGCAAGGTCTTGTATTTCAAACCCGCCTGTCCCGTTTGTCCAGACTCTTGTACTATCGTCAGTTACGTATAACAAATCATCTGTCAATCCTTTTGTCTGGCTGAAGCCCCCAACGGCGAACCCGCCTCTGCTTCCGGCTGCTTTGAGCGCTGAACTATCTTCAATATAAATTCTCACGCTATCAGGTGTAACCCGTAAATATTCATTGGTTAGCCCCTTTGTCTGACTGAAGCCACCAACGGCGAACCCGCTGCGGCTGCCGGCAGCTTTAACGAGCGGGTCATCCGCAACATAAATGCGAACACCTTGCGAATAATCCTCCCGGTGTAATTGTGCCGACTCCAAGATGGTGAGCCGTATTGTTCAGATAAACGTTTGAACCGGTTATTCCCCAGATATTATTTGGGTTTCCGGAGCTCAGATTAACCCAGCCGGCTCCGCTGTAAAAAAAGAAACTTCCTGCGTCGGTATCAAAGACCAGAAGCCCGGTAGCGGGTGACAAAATATTTGTCCGCTGAAGGGTTGTAACTCTAGGTACCAATATACCTTTTGTAATGGATTTCACATCAAGCATTGCAGAGCTATTGGCAGTATAGCCGTCATCGTCGGTGATGGCGATGTTTTGTGCGTAAATAAATTGGAAACTTGCAGTTAAACAAGCTACAATCATAATAATTGTCAGTGTTTTCATAAATAGTTATAATTAATTAGGTTATTAAATCTGCTACATACGGGGTGACTTGGAATCACAACTCAATAAATAAAGAGTGTGGTACTGACTCGGAGTCACCACGTCAGTAATAAATAATGTTATTTAGTAATAATAAGTTTCCCAGTTGAAATAAACTTATGGCCAATACTAAAACGATAAATATAAAATCCCGAAGGGATGGCATCTGATGAAAAGCTATTTCTATAGATTCCTTTTTGCGGCAAAAACCTTTTTATCTCCGTTCCTGAAAGATCATATAATGCAATCTCGGTTGTTCCATTTTCGGGCAATGGGTATTCCATGTAAAATTCGGTACGGCATGGGTTTGGAAAAAGTTGTACTATCCTTTCGGATGAGTTTATTTTTGACATGTTTAACAATCCGTTTGCGTTATATTTTACAAGGCCGTTATTTGTTCCAATCCATACATTATTGTTCCTGTCGACCACAACACAATTAATTGTATTACTTGGCAGTTCCGAATTATTTACAGTATATATTGTCCAGATGCTATCATAAAACCCCAATCCTATGCCCTGATTTGCACAAGCATACACAAATCCGTTCGTATCAATCGTAAAATCGCTGACTCCATCAGTGAAAAGCCCATTCGAATTAGCGGTATCAATAATTATCCATCCGGGATAGTTATATTTACATACTGTGTTTTCTCCAATCCACACGGAGCCATTGAAATCTGTTTTGATACACCATGCGCCATATACAGATGCCGCACTAATGGATGACCATGAAGTTCCGTCATACTTTTTCAGGTCACCCATACTATTGGCAAACCATACATAATTATTTCCATCAACGGTAACATCAAGGGCATAATCACCTGCAAATTGATAACCATAGGGTGTCCATGTTGTCCCGTCAAAACTATAGGAGTCCCAATGTATCCCGGGAAACCAAACATTAACGATTGTATCTGCTGCCAATCTGTCTGTAAAGGGTGGTTGGCCTGTACCATAATTGATAAAATCTGAACCATCGAATTTGAAAACTTTATAATTGCAGAAAAACCAAAGATGTCCGAATTTATCTACTACGGATCTGCCTATTTTGTTCGAGTTGAGAGTGGAGTTGGAAGTGTTATAAACGGTAAAATCAATTCCATTAAAATGGATTAGGCCACTTTCTGTTCCAATCCACAAATTATCCTCGTCAACCGTAAGGGATTTAATATTATTGGCTGGCAGTCCTGAATTGGTAGTATTATAGACGTGCCAGTTTTCAGTCTGTGCAATTGTGCCAGACGAAACCAATAACAGAAGGTAAAATAGATTTTTCATAAGATTACCTTGTAAGTCGTTCAATTTATTTGAAGCACTATGAAGAATTAAAAAAGTTAATGTCCAGTTATTTATTGCAGGTGAATATGCCGATATACTATTACAAATATACAATTTAATTTATACAAAAAACGGGATAAATTTCCGTAATAATTAACAATACAAAGTTAATAAATTTCATAAAACAAATGTAATACAAAAAAAGAAGCATATCAATTAACACATTTATATTTTGCCCAAAAGCGCCTGCCACGTAGCATTACGTGGTCAAGATATTGTTGATAAAATACTAAGTATTGTTATATATCACCTTAATTTGTGATATATCACAAGCAACTAAATACATTGTGAACAAATGCATCCCGTTTCATGTATAATTTCTGGTATATCCTGTAAAAGTAAATAGGATGTTAATATTTTCTACCAGCAATCCCGCCATATTGTTCCGTCGAAAACTTTCAGCTTATGGTCAATGGAATTATAATAAATATCACCTTCGGCAGCAGGAATTGGAGGCGCTGGGCGTGGTTGCAACCGCATCAAATCGTTTACATGTAATTTTCGTGCGGGTGAAGAAGTGCCTAAGCCGAGATTGCCTGTCAGCGGGCTGATATACACGGTATTAGTTGATGCAAGTGTCGGATCTGAATAGAAAATATATCCACCGCAGGCGCGTACCAAAAACTGGTTGTTCGCTGTTGAGCTTGTTGTACTGAGCCCGGAAAAATCGCCGATAACAAACGAGCCGGTATAATTATTAGTTGAAACATAATGTCCGATAGCTGTGGAATAATTGCCAGAAGCAGTGGAGTTAAAACCGATAGCTGCGGCAAATGTACCGGAAGCTGTTACACCTGTTCCAATAGCCATTGACGAAATACCTGAAACTCTGTTCATAAAGCCTATTGCCATTGCATTTGCTGCATTAATAGTATCGCTGCAACCTAGCGATATTGCATAACTTCCGTTCGAGTAATTGTTCGAACCAATAGCACAAGACATAGCGCCTGTCGAGTAGTTGCCGACACCAAGGGAAGTCGAAGCATATCCGTCGGAAATTGAGCTTAAGCCGATAGCAATCGAAGCGGATCCTGCCGGAGTGGTAATAGCACCCATTCCTGCAGCAAAACTATATGGTCCATTGGCAGCAGTTCTGATACCTAACGGTTGACCGAATTCATCGACTCCTTCGGTACCGATGGCAAAAGCGCCTGTTCCGGTCGCCATTGCCTTGTAACCTATGGAAAACGAGCGACTACCGGCGCTATAAACCGAATCGCCGAATGCAAACGAGTTAAACCCTTTGGCATAGGTATGCTTTCCGATAGCGGTTGAAAAATCACCAGCCGAGCGGCTT
>JACQWN010000268.1 GCA_016209245.1 Bacteroidia bacterium | reverse complement strand
TAATTATTAATATTTATTTTTTAATTGATTCTAAACTGGCGCATGTTCCACAACTACCTGTAAGCCCCATCCAGCAATTGAAATTATCATTTATATCAATGCAGGTAGGCTGCAATGTATTTTCACATCTGCCGCATAGCACAGTATCGGGGGTCGCTCCTTCACAGCGTAATGTACAGGCAGGGCAGATATAAATACAACCTCCGCATCTCCGGCATTCCTCTGAATTAATATCAAAAGGAGTGGTTATTTTAATATTATGACCGCGGTTTGCAAAACCAATTGCATTTGCCATCATCTGTTCTTCACACATTCTGACACATAAACCGCAGTAAATACAATTGTCCCACTTAGGCGAAAATCTTACCTTTGTAAGCCCCATCTTGGCTGCAAGGTCTTGCAATTTTTTCGATGTCGGACATTTGGCAATTAGTAGCTCAAGTATCATTTTTCTTGCTTTAAGCACACGTTTTGAAGAAGTTTTAACTTCAATTCCGTCTTCAACCGGATATGTGCAAGATGTAACTAATTTTGTATTTCCACCCTGCTTCATCTCGACTATGCAAAGACGGCAACCTCCCCAAGCCGACAGTCCTTCATCATAACATAATGTAGGAATTTCAAGACCGAGAAATTTAGCCGCCTCAAGTATTGTCCACCCTTTCTGAGCTTCAATACTTATTCCGTCAATTATTGCTTTTGCCATTATCTATTCCTCCTATGTTAATACTGCATCGAATTTGCAAATATCACGACAAATGCCACATTTTATACATAAAGTAGTATCAATAGTATGAACTTTTTTAACTTCTCCCGATATTGCATTTTCAGGACAATTCTTCAAACATAATGCGCAGCCGGTACAAGTTTCGGGATCAATCCTGAATTTAATCAGCTCTTTACATACTCCGGCCGGACATTTTTTATCGAGTATATGCGCCAGATATTCATCCTTAAAATATCTTAATGTTGAAAGCATCGGATTTGAAGCCGTTTGGCCCAAACCACACATTGAAGTATCTTTTATGATTTCACCAAGTTCAATAAGAATTTCCAAGTCTTCTTCCTTTCCTTCGCCTTTGGTTATCCTTGTAAGGATTTCATTTAATCTCTGCAGTCCTTCCCTGCAAATTGAACATTTGCCGCACGATTCATCCTGAAGAAAATTAGTAAAATACCTTGCTACGTCCACCATACATGTGCTTTCATCCATGGCTATCATTCCGCCTGAGCCCATTATCGAGCCAGCTTCAGTCAGACTTTCATAATCAATTGGCAGATCAAACCTGCTCTCCGGAATACATCCGCCTGATGGACCTCCCGTCTGTATCGCTTTAATTTTTTTATTGCTTGAAGAGCCGCCTCCAATATCATATACAACTTCTTTGATAGTAGTGCCAAATGGGACTTCTATTAATCCGGTATTTCTGATTTTCCCTACTAATGAAAATATTTTAGTTCCTCTGTTTCCTTTAACACCGATATTTACATATTCCTTTGCTCCTTTGCTGATAATTTCAGTAACATTAGCAAACGTTTCAACATTATTAATGCAAGTAGGGGCTCCCCATAAACCTTTGGTTACAGGATAAGGAGGTCTTTGTTTAGGTTGTCCTGTTTTCCCTTCGATGGATTTGAGCAAGGCGGTTTCTTCGCCACAAACAAAAGCGCCGGCGCCCTTAACTATATCTATTTCAAAGTTAAGCTTGCTGCCGAGTATATTTTTGCCAAGAATTCCTGCATCATTTGCCTGACGCAATGCAATTATAACATGCTTAATAGCGAGAGGATATTCACTTCTTACATATATGTATCCCTGTGTTGCACCGATAGCGATACCGGCAATGAGCATACCTTCAATCACAGAATGAGGATTACCTTCAAGCAAGCTTCTGTCCATATATGCACCCGGGTCACCTTCATCAGCGTTGCATACAATATATTTCTGCGTCGAACAGTTTGCGGATTTCCTTGCCATATCCCATTTTTTCCATGTCAAATATCCTGCACCGCCGCGACCTCTTAGCTCAGAATGTTTTATTTCATTAATAATCCACTCCTGATCCGGCTTGGATATAACTTTTTCTAAAGCAGAATAACCTCCGCTCTTAAAATAATCAAAAATCTTGATAGGATCAATCGCCTTGCTTTTACCTAATATCAACTGTTTCTGATGTTTATAGAACGGAATTTCCTGCATCGTTGCAATTTTTTCCCCGGTTTTTTTCTCAGTATAGAGTAATTCCTCTATTATTTCTCCCTTCATTGCAGCGTCAATAATCTTAGGTATATCATTTATCCCGGGTTTAGGATATATATGATTTGACGGTTCTATCAGGAGATATGGCTCAATTTCACAATAACCTAAACATCCGGTAATACGTAGTGAAATTTGACCCTGAAGTGATTTTTCAACTATGTACCGTTTAACTAATCGAATTAATTCATTTGCACCGCTAGCCTGTCCACAAGTTCCTGCGCTAATCACGATACATGGTTTATCGGGATTCGCTTCATCAACTACTAATTGTCTGAAGTTTTTAAATTCGCTTATTGATTCTATCCGTTTCATATATATATAATATTAAACATCTAATTTATGTCCTTTGCAGCCTCGTAACGGACACATCTGAACTATGCCCCCGCCTTGTACAATCATTGGTACCATAGTAGTGCCACATTCCAGACATGGTGAACCGCCAATCAGTTCGGCATGACAATGAGGACAAAAATAATTAGCAACTGTTCCAAGTGGCCTTTCATATTCAAACTCATTTCTATGGCTTCCGTATAAGCTTGATATTCTTGCCCAGCCATGTTGATTTCCAAAAGAAAGTGTCAACCTGATTGATGGATAGCCATCAATTGTATGATTCGCGTCCATCAGACTGTGATTGCAATGAGGACAGCTTACAGCAAGCGGAAAAATATATTTATCATCTTTAATATCCGCTTTTTGAGCCCCTTCCAAAGTATTTTTTATTATTTTCTTTACATCTGTAGTCTTTACATTTGAATGATATTTCCCATCAACGACTACTATCGGACCAAGAGCACATGCGCCTAAACAATTCACAGTTTCAAGCGAAATTTCTTTGTCTTTTGTTGTATGACCTGCTTTAACGTCCAGTTGTCTTTGAAATTCTGAAGCGATTGATGGTGCATTACGAACATGACAGGCGGTGCCTAAACATACTGAAAGTAAATGCTTTCCCCTTGGCTCCAAACTGAATGCCTTGTAAAATGTCGCTACTCCATAAACATTTTTTAACGGAATATTCATCTTCCTCGATACTTCTCTTAATGTTTCTTCAGGTAAATAATTATAATGCTTCTGAATATCTTCTAATACTCTGATTAATAAATTGTCATTATGTACAATCAAATTATCAATTAAATTCGAAACGTTGACCATATTGATGTCTCCTTATTTTTAATACTTGATTTAACCTGCATTATTCACAAATCTAGTTAAAATATATTTCAATAGCCCCGTCCTTTGGTTAGTGAGTTTGTCGAACTACAGGGCGGGGACATGAAAAAATATCTTTCTTTGACCTTCTTCTACAAAATTTGGAAAATTTTAAAATTTTCCAAATTTTGCAGAAGAGTGGAGTAAAAATGCTTTCTCTTTTTTTATCCCCGCTTAAAAGACGGGGCTATTGAAATATTTTAATTTAAAAAGTTATGAATTAATCATGTCAATAGCTCAGCAAAATGTAATAATCAATAAATTTTACGTGTCAATATTAGATATAATCTAATTAATAAAAAATGTTATTAAACACTGATTAATAGATTATTTGATTGTATTAATTTGATTTATAGCAATTTGCGGTACAAGGTAATTATAACTTTTAAAACAGAAAATTGACATGTGTAGATATTGTATAAAGTTACCTACTATTTTTTAACTTAACTATTATATTTTTCAACATTCTTTCAAATGCATCTTTCATTAACAGGGATTTTCACGGTTATAAAAATACCCTCAAATAATCCACAACCTCAACCATCCAACTAGCCACTTCATTATTGTATTACATTGATTAAAATCCAATTGTAAATTCTTCGTAGTTTTTCTTCTCCTCGTCATTT
>JACQWN010000267.1 GCA_016209245.1 Bacteroidia bacterium | reverse complement strand
TGTAATAATTATGTACAGGGAATCAGGCGAAGAAGGTATTCCATTGAAATAATGATAAGTTGATGCACCTGTGGTGGTCCAGTATTGTGTGCTTGTCGAATCGAAGCTTCCGGAGCCGCTGCCTGTAATATTATAGTTAAGCATTCCAGCGCCTGTGTTTCCGATTGTCAGGATTTCAGTAACGCTTCCTTCGCATTCGGTTATTGTTACATTAAACGATGGCGGCGTAACAGAAATGAACGGCGCTCCTGTTCCTGTACCGGTTATGCATATTACAGTGTCGTGAGCATTGTTGAATATATGAAGACTGTCAGTAAATGTGCTTTGTGCTGTCGGCGTGAATGTTATCACGACCGTATCGGTTACTCCGGGAGGAATACCCAATGTTGAAGGAGTTATTACAAACTGACTAAGAGAGTGAATTATATTGCTAATGTTCAGGGTTTTGCAACCGGTATTTGAAATTGTGAGATTTGCCGAGGTAGTAGTCCATTCCATTATTGTTCCTACATCAAAGCAAGGAGCCGAGAATCCGAACTCGATCTCAGGTTGCCCGTTCACTATCATGATTACAGGGATAGTGAGTTGCGGACTTCCGGGTTCATTTGAATGAACTACAAGCTGGGATTGGTATATTGCTGAACTAAGACCTGCAGCATTAAAAGTCACATTTATAATCTGAGAACCTCCGGTTTGAACAGTTCCTGTATCAGGAGTTGCTGTAAGCCAGGCGGTTCCAGTTGTTGTTACTCTTACACGATGAAGATTTGTGCCATAACCCGTATTAACTTCAGGGCTGTTATCAAGGAGAATAGTGAGATTTCCATCGCTGATCCATGAAGACGCCTGTGAACCGGTAAAACCAAATGTCTGTGTAATGTCTGTATAATTCTCCCAGCCTTCAATACGGCCAATATAATTACCATCGGCATAAACATCGCAGTATTCCGAGGTTAAATCGAAATCGCCATTAATAGTTACAATAATATACAAAGAATCAGGCGATGCCGGGATGCCGTTAAAATAATGGTATGTATTTGCACCTGCAACCGTGGAGTATGTTTGAGTGCTTGTTGAATCGTAGAAACTTATCCCTGCCCCGGAAATATTATAGGACAGAGAGCCATTGCCTGAATTGGATATGGTAAGCGACTGTGCAGCCGACCCGTCACACTCTGATATAGTAACTAATAATGAAGCGGGGGTAACGGAGATATCCGGTGCGCCATAAGAAGAGCCGCTAACACAGATAGTTTGGGTTCCTGCATTATTGAAAAATTTGACGCTGTCGAAAAATGAGCCGATTGTAAATGGATGAAATGTTATGGTTACCCATCCGGTATCTCCAGGATTGATATTCATTGATGAAGGAGAGATAATAAATTCCGGTTGATAGTGCATAATATTATAAATATTTAATATATCGCAACCTGAATTAATTACTGCGAGGTTCAATACGGAAGTGCCCGTTTCCTGAATATAGCCCATATCAATGCATGATGTGTCTGGTTCAAATGATATGCCGGGCTGTCCGTTGACCGTCAATAAACATGGTATTTCAATTTCCTGATTCAAGGGATCATTAGAGTGAATAACGATTGATGTCAAATATGTACCAGAGCTCAGCCCTGTTGAATTAAAAGTCACCTGAACGGTTGACGAGCCGGAAACAGGCGCTGAACCCGAATATCCTGAAAAAGATATCCATTCCGGCAATGAACCTGCTCCTCCGTACTTAACTGCATTACCTATGATACGGGCTGAATTATTGTGATAATAATAATAATCGTACCCGATATATATCACTTTTCCTTGCCCCAGATCTCTATATGTTACGACATCATAACCGCTGTAAGTGACCAGGTCGTGCATGCCAGGGCTGGTGAAATTATAGCAGTAAACGTAATATTGGGCTGTCAAAGGCGGTACAACCTGCTCGAGTATCGGATGCGAATTATCAACTATTGTCAGATTACCGGTATATAAATAGGTTGAATATGAACCTGTCAGTAATCCGGTACTGGTGATACAGGCACTATTGGTTGTCCCGCAGAATATTACCATTCCGCCGTTAGTCACAAAATCCTGCAAGACAGTTGCAAAGCCTGCAAAAACACTTGAGGAGCCATATTCCTGATCCGAGATAAGCAGCACATCCTTGCCCGACAAAGCGGTTGCCAGTACCGACGAGCTTGTCGTATTGATCTCCGTGAGATTATAGTCTGTAAAATATTGATTTATAGCGAGTAAAGTATTAGGATATTCGGTGTATATATCCACTCCATAAGTAAGCGCCAGAACTTCCAGGATATCTGATGGATCGCCTTCAATAAGATAATCTAAAGTGCCTAATCCGGAATTTGTGATAGTCAGCGGCAAGGTTATGGAGTCGTTACATCCGTTGATAGTAACGTTAAAATTAGCAGGGCTGACAGAAATTGTGGGAGCGCCTTCGCCGGTACCTGTTATGCATATTGTTGTATCGCCGGCGTTACTGAAAATATTGAGCATGTCGGAATAGGTTTGGATGCTTGTGGGAGAGAAAGAAATATGCAACCATACGGAATCGTGGGGTATAATATTCATTGTAGCGGGTGCGATTACGAAAACGCCTGAACTATGTGTGATATTTGTAATATTCAGATTGGTGCAACCGGTGTTTAGAATGGCAATGCTGTCAGTAGAGGTGGTCCAGACCATTACTGTGTCAAAATGGAAGCATGAACCGGCTCCGGGAAATGCTATCTCAGGATTTCCGGTGACTGTTAATGTACATGGAATTGCAATTTCAGGCGTAAGCGGATCATTGAACATGATTATAAGATTTGAGGTATATTGTCCTGCTGAAAGTGTGCTGGAATTGAATGTGACCGTTAAAGCGGTTGAGTCGGATGGGGAAACAGTCCCGGTGTAAGATGAAACGGAAATCCATTCCGGTATTTCTTCTGCATTGCCCAGTTGAATGGCATTTGCGATAATATGAGATGCGTTCACATGGTAACTATAGAAATCATAGCCGACATAAATAGCTTTACCCGCACCTATCTCCCGGTATGCAACGGCTGCATATCCGCTATAAGAAGCCACAATGTCAGCATCAGGATTTGTGATGCTGTAACAATATGTGAGATCCTGAGCTGTCAGAGGAGTTACGACCTGAGCCATAAGCGGATGAGTAATATCGTTTATTGTCAATGTCGCATAAGAAGAGCTTGTACCATAGGATCCGTTGAACAGCCCTGTATTAAAGATACAAGAGCTATTGGAAGCGCCACAGAAAACAACTGTTCCGCCGTTACTGACAAAATTCTGAAGCGTTGTGGCAAACCCTGTAAAAACGCTTGCTGACCCGCTTTCCTGTTCGGCGATAAGAAGTACATCTTTGCCTGTCAGGGCTGTGGCAAGCGCTGTTGCACTTGTTGTATTAATCTCGGTTAGATTATAATTAGTAAAGAATTGATTGATAGCATTTAAGGTGTTCGGATATTCAGTCGTCAGATCAACTCCGTAGGTTAATGCAAGGACTTCCAGTGTTCCTGATGAGCTGCCAAGAATCTCATAAGTAAGCGTTCCTATGCCTGTGTTATATATAGTTAAAGGAAGAGAAACGGAATCGTTGCACGAATTGATGCTGACATCATAGCTGTAAGGATTGATCGAAAAATTTGGAGCTTCCTGTATGAGCAGCGTTTTTATTACTGTATCTGCACTGTAACAATTATTTGCTATCAATGATACTGTATAGAAGCCAGGTGTAAGGTAAGCGTGAACCGGGTTTTGGGCGGTCGCGAATACGCCATCGCCGAAGTCCCAGTCCCAGCTTACAGGCATATTTGTAGAAAGATCAGTGAATTGAACGTCGGCTCCTAACGGAGGATTCGTGTCGGAGATTGAAAAATCGGCAGTGATGGGACTACCCGGAGGAACTATAGATGACCATGAGGCAGCGAATCCTGGGTATGTTACAGAACCATCGGAAGTGAACATGATGAACATGTTGCCTGATGTGGCTGTAACCGGTCCGGGTATTGAACTTCCTGTTGCGTCAAGCAGTAAGGTGCCTGACTGGTTTGTTCCATCATAGATAGAGAGATAATCCCATCCCGACTCTAATTGGAACGAGGAGAACGATAAAGTGATTGATTGTGCACACGGGATACTGATCAAAAAGCTGCAGTTTTCATAGTCGGAGTATGAGCCGGTTGGTCCGCCTGAATCATACAGGAGGCCGCTTGTAGCGGTAGAGCTTATATCTGTGCACATTGTAAATTCGTTCAATACATCCATAAAATTTGATTTTACTACGGTATCGGCGCCATAAGGATTTGCCGTTATAAGAGTGACTGAATATAAGCCGGGTGCATTAAATTGTACAGCAGGGCTTTGAGAATACTGGCTGGTAGAATTTACAAACGAGATAGCAGCAGGTTGAAATATCCATGTCCATGAAGAAGGCGTACATGATGACATATCGCTGAATGTTACTGTTTCACCGACATTACAGGTAGTTAAATCGGCTGTGAAATCTGACGCCAATGGTATTACTGAAATATAATTTGTTTTGAACAGTGTGTCTGAACCATATGAATTTGTTACAATTAATGAAATTGAGTAGTTGCCCATGCTGTTGAAAAGTACCTGGGGAATTTCAGAACTCTGGTTCGTTCCGTTCATGAAGGTATATGTCGCCGGTGTAATGGTCCAGTCCCATGATGTGGGTGTGAAATATGAAGTGTTCTGGATTGTAACCTGCGAGCCGAAGCAAACATTCTGGTTGGCGACTATAAATCCTGCAATAGGGGCGATGCTGCATGAATCCGATATTGGAATATTTACTATATAAGGTCTGAAAGCAGGGCATGTAATTGTTAATTTTGCCGAGGAAACAATGTTTGACACCGGTTCGGAAAAAGTCATTGTTCCGGCGCCTCCGGTAAGGTTGACATTCCCGATAACAGTGCCATTGAAATACAATGTTGCAAAACCGTTAAGACAGTTTGATGATGTTATTGACAAGGAAGTAGCTCCGCATGGGATGGTGTCGGTATGCGATGCCAGGATTGTTTGGGGTGAAGCAGTCGGGATACGCATTGCCGGATCGCCGAAATAATGGAACAATTCATGAGTATATCGGAAATAAGTAGTCTCGCCTGCCCAGATTTCCATCATCCTGATAAGGCCTTGATTCAGCACATCGCCCATTGTCCGTATATCAGAATGTGGTGTAAGGGTAGGACTAGGAACTCCTCCGGTGCCGAAAACAGGCACAAGTCCAGGGCTTGACCATATAGCGTCGAAAAAGCCGGTGGTTAAACCATCGTTATAACCGCTCAGACTGAGATATGAAGCGGCAAAAACGCCAACAGCGCCACCGCCAGACTTGCGGAGAAATTTTTCAGCGAAACATTCAGGAAGCATGAATTCGCCGGTGTGACAATTGATGCTGAACACCACCGGAAGGTTATTCCCGTTGCTCAGGTAGTCAATATCACTTGTAAGGTATTCAGGGCTTGCCCATCCTGTTCCGCCGGAATATCCGTGATCACGATGTAAAACATAAAATTTACCGGCATTAATCGCCGAAGTGATGTCGGCAGCATCGCCGTCCCATGCAAATCCATTGGCTCTCAGAAGTTCCGAAGGGATAGGTTGTCCTGTAGAATAGGTTGCATTGTTATAATTTGTCGGATTGACACTGGATTCAGTATAATATACTCGTGCAATATTATATCCTTTGGAAATCAGGTAGCTTCTGACATCTTCGCTGGTTTTCGTAAACCGACGGTCCTCATATCCGTCATAATCATCATCCTGGAACTGGACGCAATTCAATCCGTTTGAATAGAACGACGCCGCGCTGACAGGATTCCGTTCATAATTAACTATCTTGAGTATAACGCTCATGGCTTCGGCAGCCGATGAAACAGAGATGCGTCCATGCGCCATGTCGGGAAAATAATCGCCTGTTCCGTCCATGCAGGCATAATACAAGTCTGTCGCAAAATTATCGCCATAATACGGATCAGTATAAATTTCTCCCGGGACTTTATCGTGGTCGCCGATGATGACAAAATAATCAGGTTTTGGCGACCATGTCATATATCTGACACGAATAGAATCCTTAACCTGCGCGGCTGTCCATGATGATTTGGAGACAATATCCACTGTAAGCCCCATCTGTTTTTTCCATGTTGCAAGAGTGTCGGCAGCGCTCAAATAATTGGAATGGGTAATGATAATATAATTTTTTGCCTGGGAATCATAACTTTTAACGGCATGCTGAATTGGAATAACTTTGTCGTTTATAATGATATTTTTCAGGAGATTATTATAATTATCGGAATTATTAAACAGAGATTGATCAAAAGATTTTGCCGCACCTTCAAATTCGATTCTATACCTGATTTTTGAAAATACTTTTATTTTCTTTTGAACAGGATTGAATTGCACAGGTCTGATCTGGACGATGGCTATGGGAATTCCTCTGAGCTTTTGAATTTCAACTATTTCAACAGGTTTCTTGGGGAAATATGCATCGGTGCTATAAATTTGATTATCTATCTCGAATTCAGGGTCAGGTGCGCCTTTAGTATCTATTGCAGGTTTCAGGGCAGGATGAATATTGTAGCCAGAATATTCTTCGATTTCATAATCCATTATTATAATTTTGGGGTTAGCGTTTACAGGAAGAGCGACTATGTCGTTATGCGCAGGAAGCGATGGTCTGCCAACCTCCTGCATTTGGCTGAAGCCGTTAATTATCAGATAATGATAAAGAACATCGTTTACAGATTTTTCAGTAACAGCAGCTCCCGGAAAATTATACTCAGCTTCAAAGCCCGATATGCCGTTGTCAAAAAAACTGCATTGCGGATAAGAGTCATTATTGTATGATTTTTTGCTGAACGACAGTATATTGACCTGGCCAAAAGCATTCAGCAGGAGAAAAAAAATTATACAGAAAAAAAACAATCTCCTTAAAGATACGGCTGATGTATTCATATTCATATTCATATTCATAATAATTAGAAAATAATGCAGAAGATAATCGTATTTTTTTACGTAAAACCCAAATATTTGTTTCACGAAAGTTTAGCAGAAAAAATATCTGGATGTTATAAATTTATGACTAATACAGGTTTTAATTGATTTATGTTATAAAACATATTATTATATAATTATCAATATATTTGACGAATGACAAAAAATTTAACATTAATTGAAAAATACTTTTGATAAAAAGTTGAAATTTTCAAATATTATATTTAATTTTGCAAACCGGTTAGAATTTAAAAAAAGATGATGAAATGGAAAAAATGAAAGTATTATTTGTTTCACAGGAAATCACACCCTATCTCCCAGAAACTGAAATGTCGCTAATAAGCAGATATTTACCACAAGGAATACAGGAACGCGGAAGAGAAATCAGGACATTTATGCCAAAATACGGAAGTGTTAATGAAAGGAGAAATCAGTTACATGAAGTTATCAGATTATCGGGAATGAATCTCATAATTGACGATACCGACCATCCGTTAATAATTAAAGTAGCTTCAATCCAGTCAGCTCGTATGCAAGTCTATTTTATTGATAATGAGGATTTTTTCTATCACAGAAATATTCTCATTGATGAAAATGGTGAATTCTATAAAGATAATGTTGACAGGGCGATATTTTTTGCAAAGGGAGTTATTGAAACAGTTAAAAAACTTAGATGGGCTCCTGATATTGTTCATTGTCATGGATGGATGGCAAGCCTGGTTCCGGTTTTTTTAAAAAAATTATATTATGATGATCCATTATTTTGTGATTCACAAATTATTATTTCTATTTATGACGACGGGATTGGCTCATCTTTAAACAAATCATTTATAAATAAATTAGTAACCGAAGGAATTCATGAAAAAGAGCTGGCTTTATTAAAACAGCCCTCATATATGAACTCAATAAAGCTCGCAATTAATAATTCCGATGCTATTATTATAGGAAGCAAAAAAATTCAGCCTGATCTCCTTGATTACATCAATTCCCTTGATAAATCTTTATTACCTTACCAAGACGAAGAATCATATATAGATATTTATTCAAACTTTTATGACCGGATACTGGAAGAAGCATGCGTGGAAACAAATTAGAGCAACCAAGAAGAACAATTATTTCCCACTTATTTTTAACGTGTGCTTAATACTTATTTTTTTTTATATTTCAGGATGTAAAAAAGAGTATTCGTCAATCGGAGACAATATAATTCCTTTAAACGACAAAATACACGTAAATAGTACATACCTCGACAGCATTTATGCTTATTCCGATACCGTGGGAAGAGTATATTCATCAAATGTTACAAAAGGAATTGCCGGTTTCACTTCTGACCCTGCTATTGGATCTTCTACAGGCGGATTTATTACTCAATTCCGTCTGTCAAGTAATGGAGTAGAATTTAATAATACTGTAGCCGCTCAATCTTTTGACCTGATCCTTGCATACAATAATTCTTATGGAAATCCGAATCCATTTATAAGGTTTAAGATTTATGAACTGGCAGAAATCCAGGATACAATATATTCAGATTATCAACCGGATTATTTACCAAAGCAAATAGCAGATATGTATTTTAATAAAAATTCTCTTATTAATGATACTATAAATAATAATGATGTTTCTCAGGTTTTAAGAATCCCTTTGAGCCTTTCATTCGCTGAAAAAATTTTGTTTGCAGATGATTCTTGTCTTGAAACTAACAGTAGCTTTCTGCAACTAATTAAAGGACTTTATATCAAACCGGTAAAATTTGCAGCAGAAGGTATGGTTATTTTCGATCTTGCAAGCGAACATACGCGGCTTGAATTAAATTATATAGATTATTCAGATACTTCCTCAAAAAGTTACCAATTTCTTATCAATAGCCAATGTATCAGGGCAAATTTGTTTCATCATTCATATTTTTCTGATTTAATAGATACATCAGGAACAGACAGCTTGACATATTTACAGGCAATGGGGGGTGTCAGAACCATTATTAAATTTCCGGGGATTGAAACATGGAAAGATTCAGGCGCTATAGCAATTAATCAAGCCGAACTCATTATTGGGATAGACAATTCATCTGATGTTATAAATTACATACCACCCGCCAGAATATATTTATATGTCTTATTGTCAAGCAATAATGGAAGAATATTAACAGACAACACATATTCCTTTGGTTCAATTGTCGGAGGTAACTATAATT
>JACQWN010000266.1:25389-29446 GCA_016209245.1 Bacteroidia bacterium | reverse complement strand
GCTCTTTTCATAAGAAATTGAATAATATTCCTCTGCAAGTTTGTTAAGAAATACCGGTTTCTTATCTTCCGGTTGTCCTGCCATTGCTTTCTCTAGACTATCAATCCTTGAAAAAGTATCGGCAAAACCATATATACAGAAGATTATAAAAAAAATAAAGAATAATAAAATTTTGTTCATGAGCTATTAAAAAAACGGCTAAATATTATTTATGTGATAAATTTTTCATGCAAAGTAATGAATTATTCACAGCACCTCAAAATAATTTTAGCGGCAATTCAGATTTTAGATTTTAACCTAATTATTTGTAAATAACCAATATAAATTATATTATTGTATCTTAATTATATTTGAAATGTCATGGAACCAATTCTTATCGAAGCAACAAACCGGACACCTTATGTGTGTTTTGATTCTGACAAAAATATCTTTATAATTGAAGGAAGGTCATATCCTGAAGATGCGTTTAGTTTTTATCAACCTATATTGAACTGGTTGAATATTAGATGAAAACCGAAATCATTACAACTAATGATGGTTCACATACACTATTCGTTCCTTCGCTAAATGAACATTATCATTCTTCAAACGGTGCCATTAATGAATCGCTCCATGTTTTTATCAGAATGGGATTTCATTATTGTAAAAGCTCTCAAATTTCTGTTTTTGAAGTCGGGTTCGGCACAGGGCTTAATGCTCTACTTACCCTGCTTGACTCAATAGCCAATAGAAGGCATGTACTTTATCATGCAATTGATAACTCTCCTTTTCAGGGACCGCCTGGAAAGAGGGAAATGTTAAGAGCTGTTAAAATTTAAGAAGATGATATCGATAGCATATATTTTGAAAAATGCCTATATTATTGATTATTCTGCTGTGCTTTAGCTTTTTCAGCCTCAGCCTTGGCTTTTTCAGCGTCAGCTTTAGCTTTTTCAGCGTCGGCTTTGGCTTTCTCTGCAACCGCCTTTGCTTTTTCTGCGTCTGCTTTTGCCTTTTCTGAGTCTGCCTTTGCTTTTTCTGCATCAGCACTTGCTTTGGTAGCATTTGCCTGAGCGGCTTGAGCATCTGCTTCGGCTTTGGCTTTATCAGTAACAGATTTGTCGGCTTCAGCTTTGGCTTTAGCTGCCGTAGCTTTTTCTTTTTCAGCATTTGAAGTAGCTATTGTTTGTTCTGCTTTTACTTTATCAGCCTCTGCTTTCGCCTGGTCGGCGGTGGCTTTGGCTTTTTGTGCTTCGGCTTCGGTTATTGCTTTTTGAACAGCGACTTTCTCAGCTTCTGCTTTTATTCTTTCAGCATCAGTCTTTGCTCTTTCAGCATCAACCTTTGTTTTTTCAGCATCGGCGCTTGCTTTTGTGGCGGCAGCCTGAGTAGTTTGAGCATCTGCTTCCGCTTTGGCTTTATCGGCAGCGGCTTTATCAGCTTCAGATTTTGCTTTGGCAGCAGCGGCTTTTTCTTTTTCAGCATTGGCAGTTGCCGATGCCTGATCGGCTTTTGCTTTTTGAGCATCAGCTTCAGCTTTTGCCTTTTCGTTAGCCGTTGTTTGTGCCTGAGCTTTAACTTTTTCCGATTCTGCAATTACGGCATCCGCTTTGGCTTTTTCTGTATCTAATTTCGCCTTTTCAGCATCCGCTTTGGCTTTTTCGGCAGCCGCTTTATCGGAATTAGCTTTAGCGATTACTGCATCCGCTTTGGCTTTTTCTGCTGCCGAAGCTTCGGCTGCTGCATGGGCTTTAGCTGTCTCCGCTTCAGCTATTTTTGCTTCCGCCTCGGCTTTTAAACGATTTTCTTCTGCAGTTTTGGCTTCCGCCTGAGCTTTTTCCGCATCAGCAACTTTTGCCCTTTCAACAATAGTCTTCTTTTCAATTTTCGCTTTCTGAGCATCCGCTTTCGCTTTCTGAGCATCGGCTTTTTTAATCTCCGCTTCCGCCTTCTTCTTTTCAGCTTCTGCAATTATAGCATCCGCTTTAGCTTTTTCCGCATCCGCTTTCTTAGCCTCAGCCTCAGCCTTAACCTTTTCTGCTTCAGCTTTCTTAGCCTCAGCCTCAGCCTTAACCTTTTCTGCATCAGCTTTCTTAGCCTCAGCCTCAGCCTTAGCCTTTTCAGCCTCAGCTTTGGCCTTTTCCATCTCCATCTTTACAATTTCAGGGTCACGCTCATTATCTACTTCAACCTCCATAACCTCAACTACCTGTACTTCCTTTTCCATTATTACTTCCTTTTCAATAATTTCAAGAACCTCTACTTCTTTCTCAATTTCTTTTTCTATCTCAACGACTTCCATCACATCAAGCTCTTTAGTTATTTCTGAAACCGTACCAGGTTTTAAATTAGATGCATCGAATTGCCCTTCTTCAATCCGAAATAAATCGTAATCGAGCTTATCGCTAAGTGATGAGCAATAGCGAGTTCCGCCTGAAGTCAGATAATAGCTCATATCATTACCCGTAGTATTAACAGGATAGCCCAAATTTATGGGTGAACTCCATAAGCTATCGGCATTCATTTCCGAGAAAAAAATATCAAATCCTCCCATGCTTTGAGGAATATCGGAACTGAAATACAGCTTATCTCCTGTAGCCTGAACAAATGGTAGTGTTTCATTATCTGAGGAATTAACAGTTATACCGATATTTTTCGGTTTACCCCATTTCCCGTTTGATTTTTTAATACAATAATAAATATCATATTTTCCATAGCCGCCCTCTCTGTCGCTTGAAAAAAACATGTATTTCCCATTCACAGTAACCGACGCCCCTGTTTCATTATACGAAGAATTAACACCTGAAAGTGCAACAGGCGCTGACCAAACTCCATCCTGAAAATTGCTTGAATATAAATCATAATTTCCATTATCTTTCCTGCGAAAATACAGAGTTTTCCCATCGCCGGATATAAAAACAGGCGCTTCATCCTTATCGGTTGAATGTTCAAATATTACAGGTAATTCCCAGTTTCCCGAACCGTCTTTCTTCGTGTAATATATATCTCCTGTATATTTTCCAGTGGACTGATCAATCCAATCTTTATTGCTTTGGTCTTCCCTTAAACGGCAGGAGCTATAAAACATTGCTGAATTATAAATTGTAATAACCGGACTGGTTTCGGGATAACCAGAATTTACCATATTAATATTTGTAAATTTTACCTGAAGCGGAGCATTCGATAATGCTTTGGCATTATAACACTGTATAATACGTTTATCAGCGTTTAAAACAGGTTTCCCATTGTAAAGATTTCTATATTTTGTATATGTCTTTATAGCGCTGTCAGGTTTATTTAAGGCAAGATATGCTTCGCCAAGAAAGAAAAATGCATCGTAAGGAGCAGACTTTAGCTCTTTACAATAAAAGTTATACTTTGCCGATACATTCTCCGAAGCAAGCTTAAAATAAGGTAGCGCCTTTGATTGCTTGTCGTAAGAATTCCAATAGCACAAGCCGACTTTAAAATTGGCATTTGCATTGTTAATATCCGCCTTTAAAACTTTAAGCCAGACAGGAAGGGCTTTTCCAAATAAACCCTTTTCAAATAGCTTATTTCCCAAAGCGATTAAGCTGTCAAGATTAACTTTACTGCCGGTTTCCTGGGAATAACCGATTCCACTGAACTGTATCAATAAACAGCAGGTCAAAATTTTTAATGTTTGTTTCATTTTTCAACATATTTAATTATTATACTAATTCTATTTAGTTTTTAAATTTGTTATATATACTTTGGAGCATTAAAAAATTATTCGATTATTTCAATTTGTCTTTTGTTGCAAATATCAATAAAATCCCTTTTATTAAATGTAACTAAATAGTCTATTTTAATATTTATATCACTTAAAATCTCTCTAATAACATTATCGGTTAAACTGTGGAAAGATTTACTTAATTTGATGTTAGTTATGGTCTTTTCTAAAGCACTTTCTCTATATTCATTGTCTTCAATTATTTTAACTAATGGAGATTTAATCATTGTTTCTAAAATAACAATCCTGTCTTTTCTTTTGCAATACTTTGTTCTAAGAGTTTCGTACAAACAAGGCCAAGGAAAAATAATGTTATAATTTTTT
>JACQWN010000266.1:0-25346 GCA_016209245.1 Bacteroidia bacterium | reverse complement strand
AAAAATAATGCTATAATTTTTTATCAATTCAGAGATCGCTTCAGCAGTTTCTGCATACTCGTCGGTAGGGTCAATTAGACCAATCCAAAACCCAGTATCAGTTAAAATTTGTTTTATCATTTCCTATCACCATCCTCAATTGCTTCTCCTTTACTTGTATTGCCAAATCCTGACCAAGGAGCATTATTTTTTCTAGAACCATTTATAAAGCGTCCTTGGAAAAAATTCTCAGAATTTTTAGTAATAATATAAATTCTATCTGTTTTTTTAATTTCAACATTTTTTAATATGTCTTGTTTTATTTCAATAAAAAAGTCATTTTTATAACTATACTCTTCGATAAAAGCAATACTATCACCACATTCTTTTGCATTATGATTATCTAACCATGCGTATAAATTTTGATAATCACCTTTAAGTCCTAAATCATAAGAAAGCCATAAATAATTCTTTTTCATAATGTTTATATTAATTTTTTCTATAATAAAAAGTTAATTTTATATCAATGGTCACAAAGTTATCCTAAAATTACTCAGAAATCCTTTTTTTCATCGTACTTTATAATGTATGTAATTATTTCCACATTATCAATTGTTTCCGTTTGTTCGCAGACTTCTATGGGAATTTCCAGGTTATTCGGCAGAAAAATCAGGTAAATGGCTTTATTTAAAGCGAGCCGCGTACAATAATATGCTAATTGCATTTTTCCTTTTTCAAACCGGTTGTAACTGTAATATTTTTTTGTTTCGAAGAGTAATTCTTCGCCCGTAAGATTAACTATCATATCGCTTTTACCAAGTCCTGTATCCGCTTCGCGGTAGCACTTGCCTTCAAATTCGTCAATAAAAGCCTGGATATAGGTTTCAAAACTATATATCAGCGCTGCTTCTTTGATTGATTTGTACGCGCCTTTTTTGTCTTTTTCACGAAAAGGTCTGAAGCTGTTCCGTTTTACATAGTCTAGTTTTTCAATATCTAATTTCCCTGCGCTGTCTATATAATGTTTTGTGATAAGCGAACCGGCGATATTTTCTTTCTCCCCGTTTAAGTATGGATAAAAAGCATTATAAAGCCGCTTTTTGTACAAGGGCACCCAAAATTTTACTTTATTATTCTCATCATCGGTTATTATTCCGTTTACATGTAAAAATTTTATTGCTTCACGGTCAATATTATAAGGAATGCTTTTTTCCGTGAATAATAATTGCTCAACAAATCTGTGATATTCTTTTGCTTTATTGACAATATTTGCAACATTTTTATCAATTGCTTTATGAAGATACCAATGCTCAACTTCCAAATAATCGGAATATTCGATAAGCGGTTTGTCCCCGCATTCCTGCACGAGACGCTCTGCAAATCCGTTTACCAGACCCGGCTGCCCCGCGGTTATTTCGAATATTTTCAGTTTTACTTTTTTATCAAATTGTTGACCTGTTTCATCTTCATGTTGCTGCAGCAGTTCAAAGACTTCTTTTTCAGTGAAATAAGTTACTTCAAGATTATCAGCTATATTGAAAGGGCTGGCGTTATCCTGAACTATACCTAAAATATTGGAAACGCCGACCAGAACTACGCTTTTCAGGCAGTGACTTTCCCGGAAATGATAGAGGTTTCGGATAGTATGTAAAAACTGTCCGAATATCTCGGGATTTAATCCTTCAACTTCATCAATTATTAAAACAAATTTTTCTTTATTATGATCCTTAACAAATTTATAAAATTCGGAAAATAATGTTGTTTGAATATCAGTCTTGAAACATTCGTTCCATTCTGAACATAAAAATTTAAGAAAACTCGCTTCATTAGCGCTTAAAAAGTTTTCTACATTAATATGCAGAGTCTTATGACCGGCAGTATTAAGTTTATTAGCAAGTAACCTGAAATACGTGCTTTTCCCTGTCTGCCGCGGAGCCCAGATAGTGAAGTATCTCTTCCTCCGTACAAGGTCAAAGCCTTTTTCAATTAATGATTCTCTTTTTAGCGTATAATGCTCATCGGGTATATTCGGACCTGATGTGTTAAATGTTCTCATAATGTTTTTTCCAAAAGTAGTACAAAAACAATTATTTGCAAACTTAAATAAATTATTTCTTAACTTTAAAAATTTAAAATCATGAAAAAATTAAGAATTTTATTTATAGCTCCGGCTGTTATTGGTGTAGGAATCTTATCCTGCAAAAAGGAAGTTCTTAAAGAACTTGAAAACAATACCGATAATTCACTAAACAACCATTACAGAACTTATGTAACCAATAAACCAATTGATGGTGACATAAGTTTAAAATATGATATGCTCTCTTTTACGGATATGAACGTATTCAAAAATACAATGAATACGTTAGAAAGTGAAGTAAAGGCGTGGAATACAGCATTTTTGAATGACCACCCCGGATTAGTGGATTTTAATCCCAATGGAGATATGGCAACGGCAACTGCAAAAACAGTCGTGCATAAAATTGATGTTGTAACTAAAACAAAATCCGGTTGGGTTCAAGGTTATCATTATGGCGCTGGTGGAATTACTTACAACAGCACTCTTACTTGGTAGTTATGAAAAAATTGCGATTTTTAACATCATCCATGACATTGACTTTGCTAGTGGTGATGTTTTTTATTCAAAAACTTTTTGGACAGGCAGACACTACGCAATTCATTCTGATTCCTAATAATCAAATTAAATTTACATTAGCCCCTGTTATATATAACAATTTGAACTTTCAACATAAAGGAAAAAAGGTTTTAAAATCACTGAATACATTTAGCGGAGTGATAGGTATGGGATATGACAATCGGATTGGAAACACGTGGGGAGTTAATTTGGATGCAGAAATGAGTGTTATACCCAGGAATTTATTGATTCCTTATGATATAATATTTGACTCTACCACTAATACAGCTCAACTTGGAAGAAAATTTCTTTGGTTAAACGATTTTTTTTACCAACATTTTATTTATATTTTTTCCGTATCATTAGAAAAATTGTTTATCAAAGACCATAAGACATTTTATTCAATTCAGGCCGGAGCAAAATTAAACAGATTAGTTGCACATCCTTATGAAGAATCTGTTGGTATGATTTTGGAAGACACTACCAGATTTTTTGATTATTACATGGAAAATTATTATCAACGTAATTTTTTTAGTTATTTTTTAAAGTTTGGTTTGATAAAGGTTAACCAGGCAAAAAAAATATATATACAGAATGAACTAAAAAGAAGCTCAAGAGGCGGTAACACAATGCAAGTAAATTTAGTTATTAATTACTCGCCTTATAAAATTGGAAAAGGATGGTATCGTTTCTATAATTTACCCTTTGAAAGCTACGGAACAGTGAATCTTGGACTAAATTATTTAGGATTGGAGTTTTCTTACGGTTTAACTTTAACCGAAAGACCATACAAAAAGAAAACTGCTGAATAATTTATGTTTGCCAACATAGTATAAAAAAAGACATTTTTCATATTTCGGCTAAATATTATTTTAAGGCGCTACGAGAAATATTTATCGTCTCTGAAACAAAAACTCTGAATCAATGCTTGTATTATTTTCAAACCTTATTCCATGCCAGCCTGTTTCAATGCTATCGTTTATTATTCATTACTTGACGTAAAACAACTTTCCGGTTAATAATACCTTTTTCAGTTACTATTTGTACATGATACATTCCATCTGCAAAATTACCAATATCAAATACATGGTTGAATTTTCCATTTATGGAATATATTTCTTTTACAACAAGAATTTGTCCGTGTGTATTTCTAATATGTACTTGTATTGGGCTTTGCTGCAATGAATTATATTCAATCCTGAATTTAGCTTCTGTTGGATTTGGAGATATGAGCAAACTTTCTTCAGTTTCAATTTCCGAAATAGCATCTTCATCAACATGAACCGTGCAACTTGCCGTTCCGCTACAACCTATTGAGTTTGTACCGATGACAGTATAAACTGTCGTAGAATCAGGTGAAGCGAAGACGGTAGAGCCAATGGTTGTATTGAGACTACCATCAACAGGTTCCCATGTATAAGTTACGGCATTATATGCTTTAATTGTAACCGATTCTCCCTGAGTAATATAAAAATTATAATTATTTAAAGTAATTAATGGAGAAGGTTGAATAGTCAGCGAAATTGTAGTTGCATTGCTTGTACAGCCCGTAATTGAATCGCTTTGAGTGATATAATAAGTATGAACTCCAATATCATCATCTCCGGTATTGTAAATATTTCCTGTATTAATTACATAAGGAAGCGTGAAATGATTATACCAGAGAATATTATATCCATCTGCAGTCAAAGACGGAACAGAATCGCCGTGACAAATTGCTTGGTTATGTGCGATAGGTAGTTCGGGTAAAGCATGAATAGTAAGTACAACAGGTTCTGCCGGGCTTTCACCACACGGACCGAGCTGTGTTACATAATAAATATAAGTACCTGCATTAGGGACGGGCGGATTGTAAGTATTGCCTGAATCTAAAATATTTATCAGGAGCGAGTCACTATACCATTTCACATCATCACCAATTGCCGTAAGTGCGGGTATAGCATCTCCGTAACATGCTTCCTCGTCTGAAACTTCAGGCGGGAATGAAGCCGTCGCCATACCATTCTACATTGTTTCCTGTAGCAGTCAGGTCAGGTGTAAGTTGACCATAACAGATTGCAGTATCGGTAACAACCGGAGTAGCAGGTGACGCATTAATTGTGAAAACAACTGTATCAAATTGGCTTTCGCACCCATTTTCTGTTTGTGTTGTAAAATAATAATGTATTCCAGGAACGGTCGCAAGCAGAGTCAATGTATCGCCGGTGAAAATAAGTCCTGTACTGTCATACCAATGAATATCCGTTCCTGTTCCAATAAGTCCTTCAGAATATTCACCCTGGCAAATAGTCTCATCGAGTGCTATAGGTGCAGAAGGCAGGGAGTTGATAGTCAATGTAACCGAATCGGCAGCACCTTCGCATACTATTGTCTGGGTAATATAATATGTATAGACGCCAGGGGCGGTTTCACCTGTCTGATAAGTATTGCCTGAATATAACAGATTGCTGAGCGTGGCATCGCTGTACCAGTTAACATTAGTTCCCGAAGCTGTCAGAATAGTATTTGTATCACCATAGCAAACAGTTGCATCAATACCGACCGGAGCGTCCGGCACAGTAACAATAGTAAGAGTAGCAACAGATGGTTCGCTTTCTCCACAACCGTTTTCTTGTGTTACATAATAGATATAAGCACCAGTATTAATCTGACTGGTATTGAAGATATTTCCAAAATATAGTGAATCGGTTAATAGTGAATCACTGTACCAGCGGATATTTACACCATCGGCATTCAGTGAAGCGGTGTCGCCGTAACAGATAGTATTGTCATACACAACCGGAGGATTCAAAATATCGCTGCTAATCATCAAAAATACTTCATTAGGATTACTGAAACATAAGCCGGTTAATGTACCTTGCTGGATCGCATAATAATAATATTCTCCAACAGCAGTATCGCCGGTCGGGAATATATTACCTGTATAGACAAGCTGGGTTAGCGCTGAATCGGAATACCACTCTACATTTATTCCGGTAGCAACCAAATCAGGAACTTGCTGACCAAGGCAAACAAATTCATCCTGTGCATCAGGTGGTGGTGGTAGAACAATAATATTCAGTTCAACAGTATCGGCAGACCCTTCACATCCATTTTCCGTCTGGGTTGCATAATAATAATGCACTCCCGGTGTAGTTGCAAGCAGGGTCAGTGTATCGCCTATAAAAATAAGTCCGGTGCTGTCGTACCAATGAATATCCGTACCAACAGCAATTAATCCGTCACTAAATTCACCTTCACAGATTATCTCATCTGAAGTTATCGGAACAGGTGGCAAAGCGTTGATTGTCAAAATAACCGTATCTGCAGTAGTGCTTTCACAGGTAATTGTCTGGGTGATATAATAGATATAAACACCAGGAGCAGTTTCACCTGTCTGATAAACACTACCTGAATATAGTAGATTATTGAGTTGTGAATCACTATACCAATTGATATTTGTACCTGTGGCATTCAGGACTGTATTTGTGTCGCCAAAGCAGTATTCTGCATCAACACCAACCGGTGCAGCCGGTATTCCAAGAATGGTCAGGACTGCTGCTGACGGTTCGCTTTCTCCACATCCGTTCTCCTGGGTTACATAATAAGTATATTCGCCTGTATCAATTTGACTTGTATAGAAGGTATTTCCAAAAAATAGCGAGTCTGTTAATAGTGAATCGCTATACCAGTGAATATTTACCCCATCGGCAGTGAGTAAAGCTGTATCACCATAGCAAATAGTATTGTCATATACAACCGGCGGATTTAAAATATCACCGCTAATCATCAGAAGGGCTTCATTAGCAATACTAAAGCAGCCGGTAGCTGTGTCTTGCTGAATTGCATAATAATAATAATCACCGGCGGCAGTATCACCGGTTGAAAATACATTACCTGTATAAATAAGCTGTGTTAATAATGAATCGGAATACCATTCAACATTTGTACCGGTTGCGACCAAATCGGGAACTTGCTGACCAAGGCAGGCAAATTCATCCTGAACGACCGGTGGTACCGGCAAAGCATTAATAGTTAACGAAGCTGTATCGGAAGGACCTTCACAACCGTTCACTGTCTGAGTTGCAAAATAATAATATAAACCTTGTGTGGTTGGAAGTAATGTCAAAGTATCTCCAATGAAAATAAGTCCTGTCGTGTCATACCACTGTATATCCGTTCCTGATGCAATCAGACCTGAGGTATATTCACTTTCGCAAATTGATTCGTCATTAGCAAGCGGCGCAGACGGGAGAGCGATAATAGTCAAAATGACCGTATCAGCCGGACTTTCGCAATTAATTGTCTGAGTCAGGTAATAAGTATAGACTCCTGAATTGGTATCGGCAGGAGTAAAGATTGCACCGGTGAACAAGAGATTTGTAAGTTGTGGGTCACTGTACCATTGGATATCTGTACCCGATGAATTTAATACAGGAGGAACGCCATAACAGAATGTTGTATCAAAGCCAACAGGTGCATCAGGAAGTCCAAGTATTGTAAGTGTGATTAGAGATGCAGTACCTTCGCCGCAACCATTTTCCTGTGTTACATAATATGCATAAGCGCCTGAGTCGGTTTGACCTGTATTATAAATATTACCGAAATAAATCGAATCAGTTAAGGTGGAATCGCTGTACCAACGGATATTTACACCATCGGCAGATAATGTTGCCAGAGGATCGCCAAAACAAATCGTATTGTCATAAACTACAGGTTGTGGAGGATAATCATTGCTAATCATCAGTAATATTTCATCTGTTTCGCTGACACAATTTGTTGTAGAATCGTTGGCAATAACATAGTAATAATAATTTCCAACTGCTGTATCGCCGGAATTAAATATATTTCCTGTATTAAGTAATTGTGTTAGTGCTGAATCGGCATACCATTCGGTATAATTTCCTGAAGCGACAAAAGGCGGGATACTGTCGCCGTAACAAACAAATACATCATTAACAACCGGAGTAGCAGGAGATGAATAAATAGTCAGAGTTACATAATATAAATGAATACCGCCGGATGTGTCAGTTACAGGTAAAGTATCACCGGAGTATGCAAGGGAATCGAGACTTGAAATATAATACCAGTTAATATTTGTACCTGTAGCAATTAATCCTGGAATTTCCTCAAGCGAGCACATTGTAACATCGGAAGCCAAAGGAGTCGCCGGTAATGTATTTATAGTCAATGAAATCATTACAGATTCGCTTTCACAATAAGTCATGGAATCGGTTTGTGTAATATAATAATCATGTTGCCCTACCGCTGTATCGCCTGTAAGAAAAGTATTTCCGTAGTAAACGGTATCTGTCAGCAATGGGTCGGTGAACCACAAAATATTTTCACCTGATGCTGTTAAAACAGCAGTTTCTCCAAAGCACACTGATGAATCGCCGGCTATTGGTGGAGCGGTTTGGTTAATTGTCAACGTTACCTGGTCTGCACTGCTTTCGCAACCATCAGCTGATTGAGTTACATAGTACAAGTATATACCGCCGGCAGTTTCGCCTGTTGCAAAAGTATCACCTGTATAAATTAGAGTGGTCAGCAAGGAATCGGAATACCAGTTCACATTAGTTCCTATGGCTGTAAGGTCAGGTATTATATCACCGAAACATGCGGTGACATCGTTTGACACCGGTAAGGTTGGAATATTGTAAATACTCAGCAATACTTCATTGGCCGGGCTTTCACAATTGTTAATATTTTGTGTTACGTAATAATAATATGGTCCCGGAATTGTTTGACCGGTATTAAAGATAGCTCCCGAAAATTCGAGTACACTAAGCGATGAATCGCTGTACCAGTTAATATTTGTTCCGAGGGCAACAAGAGCAGGGATACTGTCGCCGAAACATGCTTGTTCATCTGAAGCTACAGGAGCAGCAGGAATAGCGTTAATAACCAGTATTGCCGTATCAGGGAAACTGGCGCAACCATTGATGGCATCTGTCTGTGTTACAAACCAGTCATAGGTTCCGGGGATAGAATCGAGCGGTGTAAATGTTGAACCTATTGCTGCCGTATCAGAAAGAAGAGCATCGGTATACCAGATTATATTAGTTCCTGTGGCTGTAAACGGTGGAAAATTATCTCCTTCACATATTACATCGCTCGCGACAGTTGGTGGTGCCGGAGCCAGTAAAATCGTCAATGTTACGGTCTCTGCCGGACTTTCGCAACCATTAATTGTCTGAGTGATGAAATATGAATATATACCCGGAACCGTTTCGTTTGTGACGAATATATTTCCTGTAGTGAGCAGGGAATCGAGAAGAGCATCATAATACTAGCTAATATTTGTACCTGTAGCTGTGAGGTTAGGAACAGGTTGGTTAGAACAAACTGAAACATCAGTAGCTATTGGAGAGACAGGAATTTCGTTGATTGTCAAAGTAATAGTATCGGGCTGACTTTCACAACCAAGCAGCATATCAGATTGTGTAACATAATATGTAAATACTCCAACGGTATCATTTCCTGTGGCAAATACGTTGCCGGTAAACTCAAGAACTGTTAATAAAGGATCGCTGTACCATTGAACAATACTTCCGGTAGCAGTTAAATCGGGTACCGGCTCTCCGAAACAAACGGAAACATCATTAGCAACCGGCGCTGGCGGAGCGCTGATTGATAATGTTACAGTCGTGGCAGGGCTTTGACAACCTGTAACAGTGTCGGATTGTGTTACATAATAGATATATACTCCTACTGCTGTCTGCCCTGTTGCAAAGGTATCTCCACTATATACTAATGTTGTGAGCAATGAATCAGAATACCAGTTAATGTCTGTTCCGGTTGCAACCAGGTCAGGTACTAAATCTCCGAAACAAACAATTTTATCTGAAGAAACAGGGGAAGGTGGATTGGAATTAATCACTAAAGTAACAGTGTCGGCAGGGCTTTCACAATTATCTACAGTCTGAGTAGCATAGTAAGTATATATTCCTGGGGCTGTTTCACCTGTAATATAAGTAGCGCCGTTGTATAACCAAATAGTATCGTTATACCAATTAATATTCGTTCCTGCAGCAATCAAATCGGGTGTCGGTTGTCCAAAACATATTGATTCATCTGCAGCAACCGGCTCAGATGGTATGGGGTATATAATTAGCGAGGTTGAAGCGGAAAAGCTTGCACAACCTGTGCTCGTATCGGTCTGAGTGATATAATAAGTATATGTTCCAACTGATGTTTCTCCGGTGACAAGGGTATCGCCATTATAAATAAGGTTAGTCAGGAGAATATCATCGTACCATCGAATATCAGTTCCAGTTGCTATAAGTACCGGTACAGGAAATCCAAAACATACCTCTTCGGAAGATACTACCGGCTGTAAAGGTAATGGATTAATAATAAACACCGAAGAATCAGCAGGGCTTTCGCAACCATTTTGGGTTTCTGTAACATAATAAATATAGGTTCCGACAGAAATTTGAGGAGGAATATAAGTATTGCCAATATTCACTATTGTTGTCAATAATGAATCGCTGTACCATGTAACATTTACTCCTGCAGCAAAGAGAGCAGGCGATGGTTGAGCGAAGCAAATAACCGTATCGGTAGCCGCAGGAATAGAAGGTATAGGATATATTGTCAAAGAAATCGAATCGTACGGGCTTGTACATCCGAACTCAGTTTGTGTGACATAGTAAGTGTAAATTCCCGGAGTTGTTTCGCCTGTGGCATAGAAATTTCCGGTATTTACGAGTGTTGTCAATGATGGTTCTAGATACCATGCGACGCTAACTCCTGATGCCACGAGATCGGGAATAATACCGCCTTCGCAAGCAACCTCGTCAGAAACACCAGGGACTGGAGGAATTGGGTAAATATTAAGAGTGACCGTATCGGAAGGTCCTTCACATCCGGTTACAGTGTCGGTTTGAGTGACATAATAGATATATGTTCCGACAAGTGTATCGCCTGAAGCAAATATATTTCCGGTAAATATCATATTTGTCAGAGCAGTATCATCATACCATCTGATGCTATCGCCGGTTGCAACAAGGTCCGGAGTCGGTTCCCCAAAGCAAATTGCTATATCTGAAACGCCCGGCTGAAGTGGCAATGCGTGAATAGTCAATACGGAAGTATCGGGTAAACCTGCACTACAAGCGCTGACGCTATCGGTAACATAATAAATATAGGTACCGGGTGCAGTAATCCCAGTAGCGAAGATTGCACCTGTATGAACAAGTGTAGTCAGTGAACTGTCGCTGTACCATTGGATATATGTACCTGATGCAATAAGGTCAGGAGTTAGCTCGCCAAAGCAGATTACCGGATCATTAGCTACAGGCGGTACAGGAGTTTCATTAATTGAAAGTATGACGGAATCGGCATATCCTTGGCAACTGTCAATGGTCTGTGTAATATAGTAAACGTATATACCTGTTGCAGTGTCGCCTGAAGCAAAAGAATTTCCTGAAAAAACCATGTTTGTCAGAGTGGCATCGTCATACCACCTGATGCTGTCGCCGGTAGCAACCAAATTGGGCGTAGGCATACTATAGCAAATAGTAGTATCTGAAGCGACAGGTGGAGCAGGTTTGTCAATTTTCGTCAATGTTACGGGAATATATATCTGCTGGCGGAGCGGGTCATTAGAATAGATAGTTATTGACGAATTATATATACCTGTTGTTAAACCTTCCTGGCCCAGAGTAATATAAATAACTGATGAACTATCCGGGGCGATTGTATCGTAATACAATGAAGGAGTAATCCAACCTGGGCCTGGAACGAATTCATATATAAGGTCGAAACCTCCTGGATTAGAGATTGTAAATGGTAAAATAATCGAATCCATGCAACCGGTTATCTGTATGTCGAATGTATCAATATCGGCTTCAAAAATTGGTGGTAGAGTTGCATAAGCATTCAGGCAAATTGTCGTATCAACGTCATTGTTGTATATTGTCAACAATCCTGAATAGGTTCCAGTATCAACAGGGCTGAATGTAACAACAACATCGAGCATTTCAGCGGGTAAAAGCATGAAATTAGTCGTGTCAATAGTAAATTCCGGAAGAGTTGAAACGATATCAGAAACAAACAATGTATCACAACCGGTATTGGTTATTTGGAAAGTATTAGACGTTGAGGTCCATTGCCAGATAGTATCAGGATATAAGCAAGAATCGGAAAGTCCAATTACCGGGTAACCTTGAACATCCATGATAAAGTAAACCGTATCCGACGGACTTAATGGATCATTGGAACTCAATATCATTGTCGAGACATAAGTTCCAGTAATTAAATTTGTTGCGTCAAATGAAATATCAATAATAGAAGTATCGCCTGAAATAAGGGTATCAAAAACTACCGGATAGTCTATCCATGCCTCACCTGGTGGAGTATTCGTGAAGTACAGATCGTACGAACCTGTATTTGTTACTATTAACGGCAAAATAACGGAATCGTTACATACGGTTATTGGAACAATAAATGTATCAGGTGTATAAGTAATTACAGGCGGAATAAATGCAAAACCGTTAAGGCAAATTGTTGTATCGTTGTCATTATTAAACACTGTCAGTATCTCATTATAAGAACCTGCAGCTACAGGGCTGAATGTTACGGTTATTTCAGCCGATTCAGTTGGTGCCAGAACTAGATTTGTAATGTCAACGCTGAAATCGGGATTGGATGGCACGATATCCGTTACTAATAACGTATCACAGCCGGTATTGAATATCGAGACCGGTTCAGACGTACTAGTCCATTGCAATATACTGTCAAATACCAAGCAGGTATCGGAAACTCCAATGACCGGATAACCGATAAAAGTAAGAAAACAAGGTATAGTATCGGATGGACTAAGCGGATCATTTGATGTAAGTATGATGTTTGTAAAATAACTGCCCGTATTTAAGCCGGAAGCATTAAAAGTAATATCAATTATCGCCGAATCGCCATTTACGACAGTATTATTTACTTGAGGATAAATAATCCAAGGTTCAACAGGAATATCTGTTGAGAAGAATAAATCTTCAATACCTTGGTTAATAACGGTTAGCGGAAGAGTGGTAATACCAAAACATTGAGATATTATAACATTAAAGGTATCCGGGTTATAATAAATGATGGGAGGGCTTAATGCAAAGCCGGTCAGACATACTGTCGTATCCATATCGTTGTTGAGGATACTCAAACTGGCGGTGTAAGCGCCTATCGAAACGGGACTGAATGTAACATTGACAAGGGCAGAGTCTCCTGGTAACAGGACGAAATTTGTTGTATCAACGCTGAAATCGCTGTTGGAAGGTACGATATCAGAAACGAACAGAGTATCGCAACCGCTGTTGTTAATCCAAACCTGTTCTGTAGTGCTTGTCCATTGGAATATGCTATCAAAAATTACACAGGAATCCGAAAATCCGATGACAGGATAGCCGTTGATTGTCACAGTACAGGGAATAGTATCGGTTGGGTGTAACGGATCATTTGAGGTAACAATGATTTCAGATGTATAGACGCCGGTATTCAGTCCATTTGCATCAAATCCGACATTAATAATAGTTGTATCGCCGGGTAAAATAGTACCGGAAGTTAAATCAAGGCTGAAAATATCAGGGATAGGGGCTTGGGAATCAACGCGCAATGTACCGTTTATTGTTCCGTTATGTCCGTTATTGCTGATATCATAGACGGTAGCTCCGGAGGGTTCGTCAAAATTCCAGTAACCTACGAGGGCTGATTCGTTTCCTTCCAAGGTTTTATACATATTGTCGCTTATTTGTTGCTGATTGAGCGCTGTATTCCATACTCTTACTTCATCAATGTCGCCGGGAAAGTTATTTCCACCGCAGCAAACTTCACCGCCAATTCTCATACCACCGTTTGTTCCTACATAATTTGTTTCAACTGTACCTGTATTCTTAAGAATACCATTAACATAAATAGAGGCGGTTGTCCCATTATTGGTTCCAGCAATATGATACCATGTACCAGGAACAGCAGGTACATTAGATGAAATAGTTTGTGTACACCCGCCCGGTTGGCGTATTTCAACTGCGAACATGCCAGTGTTCATGGAAATACTCCAATCTAAGCAAGCATTCATTCCTCCTGCAATTGTTCTCCGTCCGGCAGGTGCTGAAGAAGGTCTTACCCATGCTTCAATAGTCCAATTGGATCCAGGTGACCAGTTTCCGGTTGTGATATAGTCGTTGGAACCATCGAACCAGCATGCTCGAGGGCTTAATGCAAAGCCGGTCAGACATACTGTCGTATCAATATCGTTATTATAAATTGTAAGGTATTCATTATAATTGCCGACCGTTGTAGGATTGAACATAACAGTAAAGGCATACAAATCGCCGGGTAAAATGACTGCTGCAGTATCGGAAATACCAAAATCAGCATTGGAAAATCCTGTATTTGACACAAACAGCGTGTCACATCCGTTATTATAAACGGTCAATATCTCTGAAGTGCTTGTCCATTGCATGGTTGAATCAAATACGAGGCATGTATCCGAAAGTGCGATTTCCGGTGATCCGATATAATCAATATCTAATGGAATAGTGACAACCGGATTAAAGGGATCATTGGATGTAATTTGAATAGTGTCGGTATAAAACCCGGCGCCTGCAGACGATAAGTCAATATAAATATCAAGGATAGTCGAATCTCCGAATGGGACTGTACCTGAAACCTGGGAAACCGAATAGAAAGGCGGGAAAGTACTACCTGCAACGGTAGTTGCATTTCCGTAAAATGTACCGTCATTGTTGTACAAAGTCAAATCGTTTGCGGTTTGATCATCAAAATTCCAGTACCCGACTAGCCCTGATTCAAGTCCTGTCATAGGCATGTTCATGTATGATTGTATCTCAGATGGTACTCTTGCATAATTCCACACTCTGACTTCATCTATTTGTCCTGTGTACATTTGGTTATTGCTTCCTGAAACGCGGCCAATATCAACGGTGGTGGCAGCTCCGAAGAGTGTACCGGTGAATGTAAGTGTATTAATATCCTGGACTCCGTTGATAAACAATTTTACGGTTGTTCCGTTCCATGTTGCTGCAATATGAGTCCATACACCCGCTGTTAAAGAAGCATTGGATGCAATATTGCTGTAAGAAGTTCCATTGCTGCTTAAATCAACTCTTAATTTACCGGTATTGGTTGTATTCATTTGCCATGAGTAATTATTTGAGAATGGGAATTTGCTTATGACCTGCATATAAGCAGTCAATGCCGTCGGTTTTATCCATGCTTCAATTGTAAATGCAGTTGAAAGTCGTAACGAAGCATCATCTGGAATGCTTATGTAATCTCCACTACCGTCAAAGGTTGCATAATAGCGTGTAGTATCTATATTATAGGAAAGATCTGTCTCGCCATTATTATAAATTGTAACAGGGAATGTGACCGAATCAACGCATTGCGTCAATGTGATATTAAATGAATCTGGATTAAGGGCGATAACGGGAGGGACAAGGGCGACACCTGTCAGGCAGAGCATTGTATCAACATCATTACTATAAATAGTAAGCGTGTCAAAATAGCTGCCAGCGGTAACAGGATTAAAAGAGACATTCAAGGGGTATGAATCGCCAGACAATAATACAAATGAAGTTGTATCAACGCTGAAATCAGTATGTGATGATACTATATTTGTGATAAATAATGTATCGCAACCCGTATTGGAGATGGTTAGTAATTTCGAGGAGCTTGTCCATTGCAAAATAGTATCATAATTCAAGCAGGTATCTGAAGCGGTAATAACCGGGTGTCCGTTAAAATGCAGAATAACATCAATTGTGTCCGATGGACTTAACGGATCGTTAGAGTTAATGACTATACCGGAGTTGTATTCGCCGGTAATTAAACCTACGGAACTGAACGTAATATTTATTATAGTAGAGTCACCTGAAATTGTATTTCCGGCAAGAGTATCCAATGATAAAAATGAAAGCAACGGTGCTTTGGAATTACTCCATGTGGCTCCTGAAATATTTCCGTTATGGCCATTTCCTGACAGGTCGGTTAACGTAGTTCCAAAGCCCTGGTTAAAGTTATAATAAGCAAGCAAACCGGGCTTCGTACCGTAAAGTTGGTTGTTCATATTCTGTTGGATTTGCAACTGGGTCTTTGCAGTATTCCATATACGTACTTCATCCATAAGCCCGTTCCATTCTCTTCCTCCGCCTCCCCATTTGCATAAACGGAAGTACTGCGTGCCATCATAAGGAATATTTGCAGTCCCTGTCCAGCTTGACACGAGCGAACCGTTGATGTAAACACTATTGCTTTTTGTACTACCGTCTCTTACCACCGCAATATGGGTCCATTGATTAGGTGTTAAATTAAATAATGAACTGCCACCACCATCATTGGTACCCCAGCCATATTGATTGGTACTGGTCGAATTTTGCTGCAATACCCAGGATCTGAAACCGGTGTGGTTATTGTCAATAATATCGGCATATTGCTTTTGAGTGGTTCCAGGGTTCACCCACATTTCCATAGTAAAAGTCTGGTAATTGAACCAGGTACCTAAATCTACATAGTCATTTACTCCGTCAAACTGCAATGATTTTCCATCATTTTGTATAGCCAAATTGTATATCAACGTAGTATCTCCGGTATTATAAATTGTCAAAGGCAGTGTGATGGAATCATTACATTCACTAATCGAAATATCGAATGAATCGGGAATATAAGAGATCACGGGCGGTTGATATACGTATCCGCTGAGGCAAACCGCAGCATTATTATCATTATTGATTATTTGCAACGTATCGGTAACAGCGCCGAAAACATCCGGATTGAAAGTAACTACTACATTGTCAGAATCATTCGGCAGTATCACAAACGCAGTGTCACTAAAATCATACAGACTGGTTAATGTAAATATATCCGAAATAAATAAAGTGTCGCAACCAGTGTTTGAAATCCATAATGTTTCGGAAGTGGAAGTAAATTGCATAATACTGTCAAAAACCAGGCAGGTGTCAGAAAACTCAATAATCGGGTAGCCATTAATGGTCACAGTGCAAGGAATTGTATCGGATGTACGCAAAGGATCGTTTGAAGTAATAATGATATTAGTTGTATATTGCCCTGTGATGAGGTCTTGTGTATTGATTGTTACGTCGAAAGTAATGGTGTCACCAGGAGCAAGGGTATCAACGACATTAGGATATGAAAGCCATCCGACCGTTGAATTTTTTGGTACAAGCGAAGTATTTCCATAGGCGGTGCCGTTATAATTATTAGGAGTAATATCAATTGCCATTCCGTTATCGAAATTCCATAACAAGACTAAACCTGGTTCCGAACCTGTGAGAGTATTATTCATATTTGTCTGGATTTCAGTATCTGATCTTGAGTAATTCCATATTCGGAAGTCGTCAATCGCGCCGTTAAAATATGCACCGCTGCCAAGATGTGTCCCGTCTAAAGCTGCTAATGCATAACGCTGTTCATACGCGCTTTCCCATGGTGCCGCTCTGTCGGCAGTGATGGTAACCGGAGCTTTAATGCCATCGAGGAATCCGTTTAAAGTCGAGGTTGCTTTGTTATATCTTACTACAGCATGATGCCATGTTCCAAAAGTAACTGTGCCGATACTTATCGAAGTCAGGTTCCAAACCCTGACTCTTACCTCGCCTGTAGCCAGTATTTCAATCTGGCTGTCGTGCCAACCGGAATTGATTGCCGCCTGTCCGATTTCAGCCATAATAACACCGGGACCGTTTGCATTAAACCACAATTCGGCAGTTACAGACTCGTTAGTAAATTTTGATTGTATAGCCGGAGTTACAATATAATCGCCGCTGCCGTCAAACATTGCTTTATTACCGCCGGTATTCTGAACATAAAGAACGGTATCGCCTGCATTGAATATGACGACAGGTATGGTAACAGTATCAAAACATTGGGAAACAGTGACATCAATAGTATCGGGTTCGAAAACGAGAACAGGGGGGCTAAAGGCATAACCCGTGAGGCAGATTGTAGTATCGCCGTCGTTACTCTGGACAGATAATGTTTCGTTATAAGGACCAACAATTGTCGGACTGAAGGTTACAAGTACATTCCCCGATTCATTTGGAAGAATGAACAATGAACTTGTATCGGTGGTAAAATCAGTCGATGAAGACAGGACGTTGTAAATAAACAGTGTATCACAACCGGCATTTGTTATCGTTAAGTTATCAACAGCAGATGCCCATTGGAAATTAGAGTCAAAAATAAGGCAGGTGTCGGAAAACACAATAACCGGGTAACCATTTAATGTCAACGATACAGGAATCGTATCAACAGGGCTGAGAGGGTCATTTGAAGAGATGATTAGCTCTGATGTAAAATTATCTGAGATTAGGCCTTGGGAACTAATGACAACATCAATAACAGAAGAATCGCCGGAAACTATAGTATCGGTGATAACCGGGTAGGAAAGCCAGTCGGAAACCGGAGGATTTGCCTGTATGACGGTGGCATTTCCGTTAAATACTCCATTATGTCCGTTTCCTGAAAGATCATTTGCCGTCTGGTTGTTAAAGTTCCAATAGCCTATTAATCCCCGTGGCATGATAGTAAATGTTTTGTTCATGTTGTCAGAAATCTGGGTTGAGGAACGGGCATAATTCCATACTCTTACCTCATCAATTTGACCATTGAACCAATAATCATGGCTACCCGTACCTCCATAGGCGCCAATTATTTCACCAAGCTGGCCTGTTCGCAATATTTGGCTGTACGGCTTGGAACCAACCAATGTACCGTCAACATACACTCGCTTGAACGAACCATCATAAGTTGCTGCTACGTGGTGCCACTGTCCGTTGGTAAAACCGATAGCAGGCAGGCTGAGTGTATAATCATCCCATGCGCCGACTGAATTAAGCGTTCTGAAATACAGTTGATTGGAGCTGTTAAAGAACAGAGAATATTGCGTATTGACCGGTCCTTTTTCGAAGATGAACCCGTTTTGGTTAAAGTTTGGGGATTTTACCCAAGCTTCAATAGTCAAATAAGTAACATCGAAATCCGCTGAATTCGGTATCTGAACGAAATCGCCATTCCCATCAAAAGTAGCGCTGTAGTCTCCTTGTGTTTGAAAATACAGGTCTTCAACACCGGTATTATATATTACCAGAGAAACCGAGTCGGTAGCATTACATTGATTGATAACGACATCAATTGTATCAGGCACGTAAGAGATTATTGGCGGACTAAGAGCAACCCCTATCAAACAAATTGTTGTATCGCCTGCATTATCATAACCGGTAAGCGTAGCATTGAAATTTCCGACCGTGGTTGGACTGAATGTTACCTGCACGATTTGTGAGCCGTCAGGAATGACAAAGAAATTCGTTGGAGTGACAGTAAAATCAGAGTCGGATGATACAATATTTGTGACAAACAAAGTATCGCAACCCGTATTAAATATTGTCAGGTTTTCCATTGTGCTTGCCCATTGAAAAATCGTATCAAAAAACAAACAAGTATCGGATAGTGTAACAATAGGGTGTCCCTGAAAAACCAGAGTATATGAAATTGTATCGGCGGGGCTTAAAGGATCGTTTGATGTTATAATTATGTTTTCGGAATATATTCCGCTTGATAAATTAGTTGAAGCAAATATTACATTTATAGTATCTGAACCGGCTTGTGGGACTGAGCCTGAACTTGCCGAAAGTGAAATATATTCATAACCGATTTTGATTTCGTAATCTTGTGTTTCGCCATAATTATAATTAGAACAATAATTACCTGCACCGAGTGTAGTTGCATAAGCGCATCTGACTCTCAATCTTGTTATACCGGAAGGAACATTCGTTGGAATTGTAACGTTTCCTGAATATACCCCTGTTCCTGAACTTGGTGATGCATATACAAATTCATTTACATCGGCAAAATCACCGTCGCGGTTATAGTCTATCCATACGCCAAACCCTTGACTCCAGGAACCTCCGGACTGCATGCTGGTTGGATATGTACCGCCCTGAAAGACTTGTGTCGTAAGTGTTTGATTGAAATAATAGTTATTCGGTTGTCCATTACAACCGGTGTTTAAATTAGATAATGTATTAAATGAGAAATTATTAATATAATCTCCGGAACCACATCCGGTTGAATATGTTGGTGTACAATATCCACTTGGTCCTGAAATAAATTGAGATAGAGCGGAAATGTTATAATCCAAATCTTCATTCCCTGTATTGCTGATTATGAGCGGAACTGTAAGAGTATCGTCACAAGTAGTTATTGTAACGTTAATAGAATCAGGAGTATAAGAAATAATGGGGGGTGATAATGCAAAACCTGAGAGAACAATCATTGTATCACCATCATTAGAATAAATATTAAGTACATCGGAAAAATCGCCTGCTGTTACAGGGCTGAATGTGACGGTAATGATTTCGGATTCTCCGGGCAATACGAAAAAGTTTGTCATATCAACACTGAAATCGGCTACCGAATTTACAATATTTGTAATAAATAGAGTATCGCAGCCTGAATTGGTAATTGAAAATGTTTCGAAAGTGCTTTGCCACTGCATGATAGTATCGAAAGTAATGTTGGTAACAGATAAAGCGAGTTCGGGTGTGCCGTCATAGCCGATAGTAACAGGTACAATAACTAAAGAATTGAGTGGATCGTTTGAGTAGATTTCAACACTGTCTTCATGTATACCGGAGTATATTGAAGTAAGGTCGAAATAGATGTCGAATAGAGCTGAATCACCCGGAGAGATAGAACCGGTTGGAGGAGCAAGTGAATACATATGCGGAGGGAATGGTCCTCCGGTCGTAAATGATGTATTATCATATACCGTTCCATTGTTGGCATTTATAGTCAGGTCATTTGCTGTTCCATTGTCAAAATTCCAATAAGCTGCAAGTCCCGGTTCATTTCCATATAAAAATTTGTTCATATTATTCTGAATGTCGGTTTGGGATCTTACGTAATTCCAGATCCGGATTTCATCGAGCATGCCGTAGATGTCGTTCATATATCCGCGTCCTATCATAACAGGCAGGGTACCTGCAACTGCCGATGGGTATGAAGCTGCAGTCTGATTTATGAGAGTTCCGTTTTTATACCATCGCAATTGCATATTTGTCAAATCCCTGACAATAGCAATATGAGTCCAAACGCCAGCCTGAAGTGGAGAGTTGGTTGTAAATCCCTGGTAAGGGGTATTATTTCCTCCGCCTGTTCCATAATAATAGCTTACATTACCGTCGGTCTCAACAGTAATAGTTCCTTCACCGGCATAAGCTTTGGCATAGGGATTTCTACGGACTGCAAAATTGATGGGATTAATCCACATTTCAATAGTTTGGTTACCGGTAATTTGTAAGGATGCAGTATTACCAATATTAATGTAATCGCCTGAACCGTCGAAAGATGCCTTCTTCCCTTCGATATGAATATTATATACCAGGTCATTTCCCCCGTTATTGTATATAGTGAGAGGGAATACGACAGAATCTGTACATTGGGTGAGCATAGTATCGAAGAATGTCGGTACACAGGATATTTCAGGAGGAACAAGAGCATATCCTGTCAGGCAAATTGTTGTATCGCCGGCATTATTATAACCTGTAAGTGTAGCATTGAAATTTCCTGGTGTAGTTGGGCTGAAAGTTACCTGTACAATTTGCGACGCTGCCGGAAGAACCATGAAATTCGTCGGATTGGCGACAAAATCTGTGTTAGATGAATTAATATCAGTTACAAATAATGTATCACAGCCCGTGTTATAGATTATCATGTTTTCGGAAGCGCTTGTCCATTGTATAATTGTATCGAAATAGATACATGTATCAGATAATGCTATAATCGGATAGCCTGCTATTGTTAATGTACATGGGACTGTTAATACGGATTCAAGCGGATCGTTTGAATTTATTGTTATTGTTGAAGTGAAAATACCGGTACTAGCACCTGTTGAACTGAATTGTACATTATAAATTATAGAGTCTCCCGGAACAATAGTATCACTAGCGCAAGGGAAAGAAACACCCGAGAAAATATTTACGGTATAGTCTTCAAATTGCCCGTAATAAGAGTTTACACATGGCTCAGGAGCGAGTTGCAAATAATAATCGGAACCAACAAGCATTCTTAAAGGAACGCCTTTGATAGCTGATTCAGGTATTACAAAATTCCCTGAGTGATTAACATATATATTAAGCGACTCAAAAACCTTTTCCGATGATTCAAATATGCCATTGTTATTATAATCAATCCATGCACGTACATTTTCATTGTATGATGTTCCCGTAGTGACCGATATAGAATAAGAGCTGCCTGCATAGACTTGCGTGCTGATGCCGGTAAAGTTTTGATAACCAACGGAACCATTAGCGGAACTGTTATTGATGGTATTAAAGGTGACATTATAAATACCCATATTACAGCAATAGCTTGTTGTTGCGGGTGTACAGGATGGAGGTACCGGCTGACCGGAACAGTCAGTAAAATTATAAGTTAAATCGCTTTGTCCCGTATTGTAAATAGTCAGTGGTAAAATAACGGTATCGTTACATTCTGTAATTGTAACATTAAAAATAGCCGGATTTGTCGAAATATCAGGCGACGGAAGGGATACGCCGGTAAGGCAAATTGAGGTATCGCCGTCATTAGAAGTTAAGAACAATGTTCCTGTGAAATTTCCTACAGAATCAGGAGTAAATACAACCTGAACATCAGCAATTTCACCGGGAAGAATAAACCCACTACCAGAACTCACCGGAGAACCAGTTGAATCAAGTAAATAAAAATTTTCAGTAATGTTGAAACCGGTGAAAAGAGTACCGCATCCTGTATTAGTAATAAAAATAGTGTCAACAATTGATGTAAATTCCATAATGGTATCAAAGTGAATGCAAGTGTCGGACAATTGCATTTCAGGATAACCGATAACGTTCAAAGTGCAGGGAATAGAAACAACCTGGTTGAGCGGGTCATTTGAATTTATATAAATGGGAGAATTGTAAGTGCCGGCTATTATTCCAGTAGTATTAAAATTAATTATTATGGTGTCTGTTTCACCCTGAGGAGATGTGCCCTGAGGGGGATTAGCAGCAAGCCAGATGGGAAATGCGCCCTGCACAGTGAGTGTTACCCTGTGATAATCGCCGTCACCAAATGCGTCAACAGCAGAACTGTTATCAACTGTTACAATTATTTGACCATCGTTGAGCCAGTTATCAACCTGAGTGCCGCCGAATGCATAATTCCTGATAATATCGGTATTGTACAAATCATTATCCGGTATCATTTCAATATAAGTTCCTTCAATATAAACTTCGGCATATTCACTACCACTGTCATAATCGCCGTTAATTGTTACGGTAATATAAACAGAATCAACATTGGGCACATCCGGAAAAGAATGGATGGTGGTTACATCGCTCACAAAATATTGGATGAATGAAGTGGAGTCATAAAATTCATTTCCAGAAATTGAAAATATCAGATCAGAACCCGGTGCACCCGTGTTCGAAATGAACAGAGGAGCGGCGAGTGAGTCACCGCAATCCAAACTGACAGTATAGGAAGATGGATTAACTGTAATTGCCGGAGTCGGAACACTATACCCCGAAAGGCATATTGTGGTGTCATTGTCATTATTGAAAATCGTTAGCGTGCCAGAATAACTGCCAAGTGATGAAGGAGAAAATGATATAGTAACAAAAGCAAAATCATACGCTGGAACATTAATGGAAGAACGAGCAACAGTAAAAGCAGGATTGGAACTTGAAAAACTGTTTACAATCAGCGTATCGCAGGCGATGTTTCGGATAAAAAATATTTTTTGAGAAGTTCCTCCCTGCACGGTGGTATCCATAGCAAGGCAGGTATCGGAAAGCGCAATCCTCGGAATGTTCGAACAACAGTCGTGTATTTGAACAGCGGTCCATCGGTCTGTATTTGAGCCATCGCCTAATTCCCCTTCCGAATTATATCCGCAAGCCCAAAAGGTGCCGTCACTTTTAAGTATAAGAGAGTGTTCATATCCGCCTTCCACAGCAGTAACACCGGTTAGCCCAAGCATCTGCACAGGGGTTATTTTGTCTATGTTGGTTCCATCGCCTAAGTCACCTTCCCAGTTTGCTCCGCAAGCCCAGGCAGTGCCGTCATTTTTAACAAACAGGGAGTGATAATATCCTGCCGCCAGTGTTGTTACATTAGTAGATAGTGAAACAACCTGTACAGGTGTATTTCTCTGGGAATAAGTACTATCACCTAAATTTCCGTATCCGTTATATCCCCAAGCCCAGGCCGTACTATCATTTTTTCGTGCAAGGGAATGAAAATAACCTGCAGAAATAACAGTAATACCGGTAATAAATCCGACATCGTTCAGTCCGTGAACCTGAACGGGTGTGGTACTTTGAGTGGTTGTATTATTTCCTAGCTGCCCGTTGCTATTACGTCCCCATGCCCAAACAGTACCGTCACTTTTTAGCGCAAGTGAAAAATAATACCCTCCGGCAACTGCAGTAATGCCTGAAATGTTTTTTACATTAACGGGAATAATTCTGTTTGTTGTAGTGCTGTCGCCCAATTGGCCGTATGAATTATAACCCCAAGCCCAAACGGTTCCGTCACTTTTTACAGCGAGGGAATGATATGCTCCTGCAGATATGGCAATTATTCCGGTTAATCCGTAAACCTGTACAGGGGTCAATCTTTCAGTATAGGTACTGTCGCCCAATTGTCCATATCCGTTGTATCCCCATGCCCAAACGGTGCTGTCATTTTTCAGAGCCAGCGTGTGATAATATCCACCGGCGACAGCGGTTACACCTGTGAGTCCGCTCACCAAAACCGGAGTACTGGCGTCGTTGTAAGTTCCATCTCCTAATTGTCCATCCCAGTTTGCGCCCGATGTTTTAACATTTCCGCTGCTGCAAAGGATGATGCTATGGTATCCGCCAGCCTGAATGGACTGGGAAAAACTTTGTATGCCGGATAAAAAGCAAAAAGCTAAAAGGAAAGTAATTTTCTTCATAATTCCAATTATTATTCATTCCATTTATAATAAGGTTGTTCGCCTTGGGTACGGAAAATTGAAGGCTGATATTTAACAGTGTTAAGTTTTCCAATTAACATTCCAAATGTAATTTCATGTGAACCGCCGGAATGACCGAGAATACCTGAATTTGATAATTCATAGGAATAAGACAGGAGAAACCGGTTAAAGGTTGCACCTAAACTAAGACCGATACAGTTACCTGCGCGATAAGTTGCACCAAGCCAAAAAAGACGATTGTATTTTACTATTGCAGCGGCTTCATAAAATAAGGGGCTAATTTTTGTCTTGGATAAAATAATGATCGGCTCTACTGAAAAATTATGTGTAATATCGTAAGAATAAGAAACATGAAATTTGTAATGTCTTTTAAGTGAATAAATAATATCATCCTTATCTTCCCTGTTGTTGACTTTACTTTCGAGAAGGTGTTGAACGACAATTCCGGCGTTCAGGTTCTGAAACCTGTATAATAAACCGAATCCGGCATCGAACAGGATACCTCTGTAATTAGTGTTTTCAACGATAACGGGATCTAATTCCGTCTGTTCGGAGGCGCCTGCAAATGCGATTTGGTTATCTACAACCCCGGCATAGAGTCCGAACGATAATGCCTGAGTTTTAGAAAATTTAAGATGGTAGGCATAAGTTCCATTAAGAGTAACCGTATTAAAAATACCCGCTTTTTCGTGTATGAACTTACCGCCAATTCCCATATTACGAAATACAGGACCATTA
>JACQWN010000265.1 GCA_016209245.1 Bacteroidia bacterium | reverse complement strand
ATTATAACAGACGTTTGCTGTCAGTGGCCGGACTGTAGCTCGTTTGATAAGAACGTGCATATTGAAACCGTTCTTCTTCATAGAAAATTCCGTAAGGAATTTGGAAATATTTCTATTGACAATACCCGCATAATAACAATGGAATGGATTAATGAGGGATTCGTTTTAATATTTATTGGTTTAATGGTAATCATTGTAACTATTATTAGCGATAATTCTAACAAGATGATATAACGATTTTTAGCGTAAAAATTTAAAGAATTATGGAAATAAAGAACAAAAAAGCCCTATTCCTTTATGAGCTTTTTGAGCATTTCATAGCAGGCATACTACTTACCGGCACGGAAATAAAATCTATCAGGGCAGGAAAGGTCAGCTTTACCGATTCTTATTGTTTTTTTAAAGAGAGTGAATTATGGATTAAATCATTGCATATTTCTGAATATTCTTTTGGCGGGCATTACAACCACGAGCCAAAACGCGATCGAAAGCTACTACTGACCAGACATGAGCTGAAAAAGCTTGAGAACAAGACAAAAGAAAAAGGTTTTTCAATTATTCCGGTAAGGTTATTTATTGCCGAAAACGGTTTTGCAAAGGTTGAAATAGCCCTTGCTAAAGGGAGAAAAATGAAAGATAAGCGGGAAAATATACGGAAAAGGGAAATTCAGAGGGATATAGAACGAGAAATAAATAATTAGTGTCTGTCTATAAAGTCAATCCACAAAAAAAAGAATAGCCACGAATTGCACGAATCTACACGAAAAACTTGATTTTAATTCGTGCAATTAGTGGCAAATTTCGACATTATGGACAGACTCTAATTAGTCACATTTATTAGCACTAAAATTACCATTTACCAAATAATCATCGTTCAGATATGCATCTATCCTTCCGGTCATAATATTATTTTCAACTGAAAGGATTTCAACTGCGCCGGAATAAACGGATTTATTAATATTATTACCCGTTTCATATAAAGTTACCTGAAGGTTGCCAAGCTCATATAATCCTATTTGTTTGGGAAGCGACATAAGCACCAGATCATCATAGCCTTTATTATTTAAGCATGGCGAAGCATCCGTCTCGAGCTGACCATACAGCTCAATCCAATATCTTGATGTATCAATGGCGCTTGTCCTGAATCCGCCATATTTAAAGTTCCAAGCAGCTCCACCGATTATTCCCTGTAATGTCTGGTCTTTGAAGTTATAAACCGGTTGTTCATTATTTTCATCTTTTTCTTTGCAGGAAGCAAGGATTAATAATGTAAGAATTATGAATACTATTTTATAAAGTCTTATCATGTAATGGATATATAAATGCAAATATATTAACTTGAATTAATAATTTAAAATTATTTGATTAATTAAAAAAAATTAATTAAATTTGGCACAAATAAACATTTTTAATTATGCTATACTACAATTTAATAAACGTAGATAAAGAAATATTAAGCGGAACACCTGTTTTTGCAGGAACAAGGGTTCCGATACAAACTCTCTTTTGGCATTTGGAAAAAGGAATTTCAATCAATAATTTTTTAGATGATTTTCCTACCGTGACCAAAGAACAGGTTTATAAATTATTACAATTAGTAGAAAAAATATTTACTACAATGAAACGATGAAAGAGTTCGTGCCAAAGCTAAAAATAGTGCTTCAAAAGCCATTACAAATTGGTATTACTGAAATTAAATGAATCCACTAACAAATTATATAACATTTCTTCCGATATTATTTGCGATCATTAACAATGCCATCGCTCAAACTCCGGAACATTCAAAAGCCGGCGATTATTATGTTAAAGCACAACTATCGCATGACAGCAGCATTTATTATTTCACACAGGCGAGCAATATTTATTATAAAATTTTCCAAAGTAAAAGCAAATACAGCTTCCTGGCATTGAAAAGTTATATTGATTGCCGGAATAAATTAGCGAAACAATATGTTGAAACAGGTGAAAGCGACACTGCACTGCTCATCCTAAACAACTCAATAGAATTATGCGAAAAAAATTATCTCGGTAGTTCCGACGATTTGGCCGAAGTTTACAAAAATATAGGAAATGCTTATTATTATAAGAGAGAATTGGACAAAGCAATGGAATATTATCAAAAATCTTTAACGCAATTGAAGCTTTATGTTAGACCCCGAGGCGATTACTTAGCAGGCATTTATAATAAAATTGGTAATGTCTATAGTGCAAAAAGCGAATACGCTAAAGCGGTAGAGCAATATCAGAATGCAATGGACTTGTTGAAAAAACAATCGGGCAGAAATGATATTGATATTATTCAGACATACAATAATCTTAGTTCAATTTACAATGATCTGAATGATTATAATAAGGCATTGAACAATGCTGACACTGCGTTGCAGCTTTTTACAAAACGCTATGGAGAAGAACCAATTCACCTCGAGAAAGCTAAAGCTTATAAAAACATATCTTATTCAAATTATTTAATGGAGAAATATGATGCTGCATTAGAATACTGCGAAAAAGCAATCAGAATTTACAGCTTTTTATGTAATGAAAAAGACCCTAAGCTGGCTGATGTATATAATAGTTATGGAGTAATATATTATAAAAAAGGAGATTTTTACGAAGCGCTTAAATGGCATGAAGAAGCATTACGATTGTACAAGAATATTTTTGGTGAAAAACATTTTTCTCTAGCAGGCTCTTATGGTAATATAGGGCTTATTAACGATGAACTGGGGAATTATTATGTTGCTTTGGATTACATCAGTAAAGCGCTGGAACTTTATAAAAAAAATTACGGCGAATACAATGAATATGTTGCCGATGCATACACTAATCTTGCTTGTGTCTATGCTAATAAAAACGAAAATGAGCTATCATTGGAATATCAGGAAAAAGCCTTTCAGGTAAGAAAAAAACTTTATAGTGAAAAACATCCCGATATTGTAAATTCCTATCATAATCTTGGCATAGCTTATATTGGTCTTAATGATGAAAAGGCGCTTGAATATCTGCAAAAGGCACTTGTATGAAAAAGCAAATGAGTATTTGCAAATTGCTGAAGATTTAAGCATAAATATCTACGGTTCTCAACATCCCGTTGTAGCTCAGATATACAATCAGCTCGGTCATATTTCTATTATGGAAAAGAATGGTTCGGATGCGTTTGATTATTATGAATCCGGATTATGCGCTAATATACCTTCCGGAAATTGTGATGAATATGGCGAATACAAAAGCCTGCCCCCTTATTTTAATTATCAGGACATGTCAGAATCATTGCTCGGTAAATCTTTGTGTTATTTTTCAACCCGCGATTTTGCTTCCGCTTTACTTTATCTTCAATTCTGTGATACTTTATTCGACAGGGCGAGAAAAGGAATTACAAAGCTAAACGATAAAATAACTTTGGGTGAAATTATCAGCGATTTCACAGAATCTGCTGTTGGATTATGTTATGACATGTATAAAAGAACCCATGAGATTGATTATCTTAAACAGGCATTTTATTTTTCTGAAAAAAACAAGGCTTCGGTTTTACTTGAGGCGCTTGCCGGGCAGGAAGCTCAGCGTTTTGCCGGTATCCCCGACAGTGTACTACAGAAAGAAACCGACTTACGAAAATATATTTCCTTTTACACAAAAAAAATAGCAGAGAAGCCCGACAGCAAAGATGAAGCCGACTTCAAAAATTTGCTCTTTAATTACAACTGCAGTTATGACAACTTGATAAATGCCTTTGAAAAACAATATCCGGATTATTATCAACTGAAATACAACCGAAAAACAGCAACTGCAGAAGATATCCAGAAACAATTAGATTCAGGAACCGCAATGATATCTTACTTTGTTTGCGACTCATACCTTGCTATATTTACAATAACAAATTCAGAATTTAAAATAAAAATGCAATATATCCCTTCGAATTTTACTAATACAATCAAACAATACAGACGTGCTATTATTAATAGAAATGACAACAACAATACATACAAAGAAGTTGGTTATTATCTGTACAAAATGTTATTTCCCCAAAAACTGAATAAACAAATAACAAACCTGATAATTATACCTGACAATATTCTGTCGCTTGTACCTTTTGAAACGCTATTAACCGGACATGCAGGCGAAAAAGATTTTAACGAATTGCCTTATTTAGTCAGAAAATACAATATCAGCTACAGTTACTCCGCTACGTTGTTCAACCGCACTTTCCCGAAAACACCGACAAAAACCATAGAAGTTACACAACTGAACGATTGGCTGGCAATAGCTCCGGTCTTTTCCGATAAAAACACTTCCGGACTTACGTTAGCATCACGTAACCTGATGACGCAATTAGACAAATTCAATAAAGATACATCACTGAACCGGTCATACATACTGACAACGGGCAATTACATCAATCCCTTACCCGGCACTGAAACCGAAGTTAAAAACATTTTTTCTGTTTTTGATTCGCTGAATTATAAATCTAAGGTGCAACTGAATGATGTCGCTTCGGAGCAGTACATAAAATCGGGTGATTTGAACAATTACCGCATAGTGCATTTTGCTACTCACGGCTTTGTCAACAACCAAAAGCCCGAACTTTCAGGAATTTTACTTGCACAGATACAGGATACTGCAGAACTTCAATACAACATTGAAAATTATATTAGTAAAGAACAAAACGATGGCATTCTTTACAGCGGAGAAATTTACAATATGCGTTTGAATGCAGATTTGGTAGTGCTTTCAGCATGCGAGACCGGGCTTGGAAAAATCAAAAAAGGGGAAGGTATTATCGGCTTAACGCGTGCATTGCTTTATGCCGGAGCAAAGAACATAATTGTTTCGCTCTGGCAGGTAGCGGATGAATCTACATCTCAGTTAATGATTGAGTTTTACAGGAATTTTCTGGAACAGCAAATGCAAAATCCAACCTATTCACTGGCTTTGAGCAAAGCAAAATTAAAGCTGATTGATGAAGGAAAATTTTCTCATCCTTTTTACTGGTCTCCATTTATTTTGATTGGAAAATGAAACAATTTATACTCATACATTTAAAAAATAATTATTTTTGTATATGGAAAATCTTCAAATCAACTTGGAACGGACACTGAATTTTGTAGACCAAGCTGCAATTTTCGGTTTCAAAGATGAAATTATCAGGCACATTCAGTCACTCGATAATATGACCGGTAATGGAAATGATTTCCTTGGATGGAACACGCTTCCCGCTTCTATTTCAGAAACAGAAATACAGGAAATAGAAGAATCAGCAAATCTGGTAAAGAGAATTGCAGATATATCGGTAACAGTGGGAATAGGAGGCTCTTACCTCGGAGCAAAGGCGGTTATCGAAGCTCTTTCCGATAGTTTTTATTGTCTTTATGATAGCAGAAAGAACCCTGTATCCCTTTTTGCCGGACAAAATCTCAGTGAAGATTATTTATACGAATTACTAAGGATTCTCGATAGTTATTCTTATGGAATTACTGTTATTTCGAAATCGGGAACAACTACCGAACCGGCAGTTGCATTCCGTCTGTTGAAACAGCATTGCGAAAATAATTTCGGGAAGGAAGATGCAAAAAATCGTATCATTGCCATTACCGATAAGAGCAAAGGTGCACTTCGTGGCATGGCTGATAAAGAGGGCTATAAAACTTTTATTATTCCTGATGATGTGGGTGGCAGATATTCTGTTCTTACACCTGTCGGACTCCTTCCAATAGCAATAGCCGGTTTTGATATACGAAAGCTAATTTCAGGGGCAAAGGATATGCAAAAGCAATGCAGCACAGATGTTCCTTTTGAAGAAAATCCGGCTGCTATTTATGCCGCAGTCAGAAATGCACTGTATAGAACAGGTAAGAAAGTAGAAATTCTTGTAAATTATCATCCCAAGCTGCACTATTTTACCGAGTGGTGGAAGCAACTATATGGCGAGAGCGAAGGCAAACAAGGAAAGGGTTTATTCCCTGCCGGTGCAGATTTTACTTCCGATCTCCATTCTATGGGGCAATATATTCAGGAAGGCCAGCGTATTCTTTTTGAAACCGTACTTTCGATAAAAGAACCGCTCCATAAGCTAACCATACCAAAAGATAACGATGACCTTGACAAAATGAACTATTTGGCCGGACGCCGCATTGATGAAGTAAACAAGATGGCAGAGCTTGGAACCATAATGGCTCACGTTGACGGCGGAGTCCCAAATATTCATATTGAAATTCCCAAATTAGATGAGTACTATATTGGTCAATTGATATATTTCTTTGAAAAAGCATGTGCTATCAGCGGATATATTTTAGATGTCAATCCTTTTGACCAACCTGGGGTAGAAGCTTATAAGAAAAATATGTTCAGGTTATTAGGAAAACATTAATGTAACTGTTAATTAAAAATGTATCACCCCACCGAAGTACGAAAAAAGATACGAACTTACGAATTGCGAATAACTGCATTCGTAGTTCGTAGGTTCGTAAAAAATTCGTAATTCGGTGGAATAATGACGAAGAAAAACAAGGAGGGGTGAATAATAACGAATATTTTATATATTTTCGCAGCTATAAATTATCTGTATGATTAGAAAAACAGAAAACGTAATTATTTATGTAGTGGATGATGACGAGTTTCAATTGAAATTACTGCAGAATAAATTTCAAAGCTCTACCAATTACCGTCTTTTTACATTTCAATCAGGCGAAAGTTTTATTGATTATCTCGAAAAAACGAAGTTACCAAAACGGACGACAATTATTGTTATTTTAGATTATTTTCTCAGCATTAACAATCAATCCGGCATTAAAAACGGATTAGAAATTCTTAAAAATATCAAACAAAAATATCCGGAGCTAAATATTATAATGTATTCAATTTCCGAAGATATTGATATTGCAACATTATGCATGCATCACGGCGCTGCAAATTATATCAAGAAAAATGAAAACTCTTATTCGAGAATTCAAAATACTATTAATTGGATAATCAGCGAATCAAGCCTGAAAAGGAAAAGTGCGCAAACCAAGCAAGCGCTTTCAAAACATGGCACTATGTTTGAAAAATAACCGCCATTTTATACTGAAACTTTACAGGTTCCGATTTTTTGGAAGCTGTTTAGTTTCAGTTATGCAGAGCGTTTGAGTTTGCAGGTTGCTGAGCAATGTCGAAGCATTACAAACTCAAATAGTCGAAGCATATTGTCTAACCTTAAATTTTGATTGATATGCAAAAAGGAACTATTGGTGTAACGTGTGATAATGTTTTTCCGATTATCAAAAAATTTTTATATTCAGACCAGGAAATTTTTCTACGGGAAATGATTTCTAATGCTGTTGATGCAATACAGAAAATAAAGATACTTGCTTCGGCGGGTGAATATAAAGATGAGCTTGGCGACCTTACAATCCGTGTAAAACTGGATAATGACAAAAAGACACTTACTATTTCTGATCAGGGAATTGGAATGACAGCAGAAGAAGTAGATAAATATATAAACCAGATTGCTTTTTCGAGTGCTGAGGAATTCCTTGAAAAATACAAGAACCAGGAAAATGCCATAATCGGACATTTTGGTCTTGGATTTTATTCCGCTTTTATGGTATCATCCAAGGTCGAAATTATCACAAAATCGTGGAAAGAAGGTGAGAAAGCAGTT
>JACQWN010000264.1:1968-3607 GCA_016209245.1 Bacteroidia bacterium | reverse complement strand
ATCGAGAAAAACAACATTGTTCAACGGAACTTCATAGATAAAATCCTGTGCCAGGGTGTTGTAAACTTTGGATATTCCTTCTGCCCAGCCCTGTGCTTTTGTTAAGGCATCATTAATTGCATAATAGAGCTGAAAATCGGTCACACCGGGTAATTCAGAATTATTGACTTTATTCAGTGAATTTTCTTTAGTAAAAAATGCCTGAACGCAGACATCCTGAACCCACGTTTCACCAAACATTCCAATTCCGGGATATTCAGTAAATACAGTATTTGACCAATCTGTCATAAATTCCTGGTCTGAATAAGCCCATGTATCTATCCTGAATCCATCAATTCCTGCAAATTCCGCCCACCATATACTTGATTGAACTAAATACTTTTCCAAATGCGGATTTTGCTGGTTTAAATCCGGCATGTGATGATCAAACCAGCCATTGAGCATTAAATTTTTATCATATTCCGAAGCGTATGAATCCATCAATGCTGTTATTCTGTAATTTGTCCTGGAAAAAGTGTCCTGTTCATGTATCCAATCGTTTGATGGTAAATTTTTATAAAGCTCATGTTCATTGCCGATATGATTAAATACTACATCCATAATGACTTTTAACCCTTTGGCATGACATTGTTGTACAAATTCTTTATATAATTCATTTGTGCCAAGTCGTTGGTCAATCCGGTAATGGTCTGTAATAGCATAGCCATGATAGGATTCGTAAGACTGATTATTTTCCTGAACAGGATTAAGCCAGATTGCAGTCATTCCCAATTCTTTTATATAATCAAGATGCTCTATAATTCCTTGTAAATCCCCCCCATGCCTGTATTTCAATGAATCTCTGTTTATGCCCGTTTCGTTCATTCCTGGTATTATATCGTTATTTTCATTCCCGTTGGAAAACCGGTCAGGCATGATAAGATAAATTAAATCGCTTGAATTGATACCTTGATTCCTGTCAGTAATCAGAATCCGTTTCTTTAGTTCATAATTAATAAGCTGAACTGAATTATTATTTTGCAGCTTGAATTGAAATACTCCAGGCTCGGCTTGCTGCGCAATATTTAATATTACATATAGATAATCAGGATTATTACAATGTTCAACAGAAATAATTTTAATTGCCTGATTGCCGGTTGAAATATTGCAATTACCGATATTTTTACCCTTTATCAGCAATTCAAGCTCGGAATTTTTCATACCAGTCCACCAAAATGGAGGGTCAATACGTTCAACTTCAATCTCCTGAGCGGTTAAAGGAATAGTTATAAAACAAAAATGTAACAATATCGGGATAATTAAAATCAACTGTTTTATAGATTTTTTATCATTGCGAAGAAGCATTTAGCTTTCTGCAAAACGCTTCTTCTATCCTCTCAAAAATTAACAATTGTCATTCTGAACGAAGTGAGGAATCCCTTAATTCATGACCATCTCCATCCAATATCTCGAAGATTGAATTTTTACTTTTAAATTCAGGAACTATTTCTTTCATTAAACTGACAATTTCCATATTATTATGAGAATATGAAACTTCTATAAGATGATTTATTTTGTTAATAACCTCATTAAATTCATATTCCATAACTTTTGCTATCATAATTTTTTCATGGTAAGTTGGAATATTGTTTTCTTTATC
>JACQWN010000264.1:0-1908 GCA_016209245.1 Bacteroidia bacterium | reverse complement strand
TTTCACCTGGCCTTAATCCGGAGAATGTAAGATGAATATCTTTTCCAAGTTCAAGCCCTGAAAGTTTTATCATCTTTTTTGCCAGGTCAACAATTTTAATTAATTCGCCCATATCAAATATAAATACTTCACCTCCGTTACCCATAGCGCTTGCTTCGAGCACCAACTGGCAGGCTTCGGTAATGGTCATGAAATATCTTGTTATTTCAGGATGTGTGATTGTTACAGGACCTCCGTTTTCAATCTGCTTCCTGAAACGTGGAATTACCGAGCCATTCGAGCCAAGTACGTTACCGAACCGCGTTGTGACAAAATTAGTAGCAAATTTTTTATTCAGCGATTGGATATAAATTTCAGCAATCCGCTTTGAAGCGCCCATAATATTTGTTGGATTGACCGCTTTATCGGTTGATATCATTACGAACATATCAACATTATACTCACAGGCGAAATCTGCAAGCATCTTTGTGCCAATAATATTAGTTCTCACTGCTTCAAAAGGATTATTTTCCATTAATGGAACATGTTTATAAGCTGCTGCATGATAAATAAGGTTGGGTTTGAAAGTTTCAAATAATTTTCTCATTCTTACTTTATCGGTAATATCCCCTATAACCACTTCCGCTTCTTTTACTTTATATATTTCCGTCATTTCAAGCTCCATATCGTATAATGCCGACTCAGCCTGGTCTAATAATATTAATTTGCGCGGATTAAATTGAATCAGCTGGCGGGCAAGCTCGCTGCCAATCGAGCCTGCAGCGCCTGTTATCAGAATAGTCCTGTCGAATATTTGTCGTTTTATCTTTTTGGTATCTAATTCTATTGGCGGGCGTTCCAGAAGATCCTCGATTTTTATCTTTTTCAATTGTCCGAAACTAAGCTCTCCGTTAATCCAGTTATGAATCGGGGGAACATTCAATACTTTTACTTTATGGTTAAGGCATATCTCAATAATTTCACTTTTCAGCTTGGGGCGGAGCTTTTCTTTTGCCATAATTAATGCCGAAATATCTTTTTTGGTAAGCAGGGAATCTAACCGGTCAATATGATATATGGCAACTCCTTCAATATTCTGATGCACCCTCCGGATAGAATTATCAAGAAAACCCACGACTTTATAATTAGTACCGGCATCACGGTCTAATGTTCTTTTGGTGATAATGGCAAACTCATCTATTCCGAATATGAGAACATTATTTTTTTCCTGCTTAGGCGAACTGTATTCATAATATATCATTCTTACCATCAACCTGAAAAAAGTAAGAAACAGCACTGAAATAAGAAAATCAATAATAACAATTGAAAAAGGGATGATATATCTTTCGGAAATGAAAAAATAAAAAACAATATTTGAAATAGCAAAAAATATGTTTCCTGAACTGATAACGATAAAAATCCTTTCGGCATCTTTAGTCGTTGTATAGCGTACAATACTTGCATAAAGGCGGCTGATTAGAAAAGAAACTGAACGTACGGCAAGCACAAATGGTATAACATAAGGCAGTGAATGAAGATCTTTTTCAGGGATGCTGAAATTGAAACGTAAGGAATAAGCAAATACAATTGAAAATAAACAGATGCAAATATCAATTAAAAATATGAGCCATCTGGGAGTATTCTTGCGTATGAAAAGGAAGCTTGTCATTTTACCTGTTTGTTATTTTTTATTTTTTAGCAACAAAGTTAAAAGTTTTATTTAATTGAGAGATTAATTTTTTTCATCCATTCGTTATTACTAATTAGTGTCTGTCCATAATGTCCAAATTTGCCAGTAGAGTAGAGCGGGGAAGGCAAAATCGCCTTCCCTACCCCCTCGTCAATCCGTACATGCAGTTTTCCCGCATACGGCTTTCCTGTAAAGTTCGTCATTTTCTTACAAGTTATCATTGTTTTAGTATTTAGTTG
>JACQWN010000263.1 GCA_016209245.1 Bacteroidia bacterium | reverse complement strand
TACCCCGCCTTAAAAGACGGGGCTACTGATATATATTTTAAAAAAATTCATGAATTATTCAGGATAAATATTTTTTAAAATTTATGCAACCATTATAAAAAATTTACGTCTATATTTATATGAAAAAGTAAATTTATGATAAAAAAATTAATAACCACAAAAATTATGTGTTATGAAAAAATTTATTTTAACGAGAAAGGGGAAAAATGCCCCCCCATTTCGCTGATAATCAGCGTATTAACCATTATGCTGGTAATTTTCCTTAGCGCAGGCAATGCTTTCAGCCAATCGGGCGAAAAATACTCCGTAAGCGGCAATTCCCTAAATACGGGCGATGTCATTGGCTCGAAAAATGCCGTTGATATGGTGTTTATTACCAATAACACCAAACGGATGTGGCTCACGAAGAATGGAAATCTTGGAATTGGCAAATCCAAGCCTTTCTATAAATTTGAAGTTGCCGGCCGGTCACGATTTATCGGAAATATGTATGTTGACAGTGTGATGTTTGCGTTAAGCATTGAAGCGGCAGTACTTGCCAAAACGGCATCTCTGCTGGTAATGCAGAATGCCGTTGTGAATGGCACAGTGACGATTGGTAATGCCCTGACGCTCAACGGTCAGTCGAGCAGCATTACTTCGGCGACTGGAACAATCACATTTTTAAACAATAATATTATCACGACCGGAAATATCAAAGCCAATTTATTGACTGTTAATGGATTAACCGACGGCACAAACACAACCAACGTTTCGGAGTTGCGTGGTCACATTGACAATACCGTGATACATTTTCCGGTTGACGATAATTCAATTTCAACGTCCAACTTGTGGAGTGCTTCCAAAATAAACAACGAGCTCACACAGGCGGCAAATCACGACACGGTGGTTGCCACTGCAGTAAAAACGAATAGTATTTTCAGCAATAGCAATTTATATATTCAGTCCGATGCAGGTCATGGCAACACATTTTTCAATGCTGCCAATAATAATAAGGTGTGCATTGGAACGGGAATTCTGCAACCGGTACGTTTGCTTGTCGCTGGTATGAACGATTCGACTGCCTCAGTAGCGATAGGCAGGACTTCGGACGATTCAAAAGGTCCGCAGTTGGCTCTGGCAAAGGCGCGTGGTACGGTGTCAAATCCGTTAGCTATTCAAAGCGGCGATGAATTAGGGAAAATCATCTACCGTGGTTACGATGGAACAAAATATGCACAGAGCGATGTATTCCGCGCTCTTGCCACTGAAAATTTTTCAACCACAGGTTGTGGAAGCCGTCTTGAGTTCAGAACAACTCCCAATGGCAGCACTATGCCGGTAAATGCTATGATGCTTGACCATGACCAGACCGCAACATTTTCAAATACCGTGTTTGCACCAAAACTTTCAATAGGTGTACCAATTCCTCAGGCGCCGCTCGACGTGCAGGGCGATGCCATAGTTCGCGGCTGGCTCTACGTGCAGAATGGCGTAGTGGTCGGCAAAAAATTCCAAGGTGGTGCGGCGGAGGTTGACACGCTTAGACCCGCACCGCAGAGTCCGCAGCAAGCAGTGATTATACCCAGCACAGTATCGGAAAAGATTGTATCCGATACTCTTCGAGCATTGGAAGTTAATATCAAAAATGCGCTTATTATCAAAGCTTTAGTCGAAAAAATCACCGCCGATACCCTCGTAACCGAGAAAATGACACTCCAGGAACTCACAGCCGACACCGTGACCGGACAGAAAGTTGAAGCCGCACAGATGGTAACCGATACTATGTATTCATCTAAAGTGCAAACCGACAAAATAGAAACGACACAAGAGGTAAAAGTAGGAACGGAGATAGTGATTGACGGGACTACGGGGAAGATTTCTGCAAGCGGGCTGGTTTCAAATAACATGACAATAAGTGGCTTATTAAATCTGCCAAACCTTATTCAGGATACTACTGATACAGGCAAACTGCTTATTGCTGATTCTTATGGTAATATAAAGAGCTTATTATCAAATCCTTCAAATTTTCTTAATCTTAACAGTTGCATTAAAGCAAAGGCAGGATGTAAAATAGGTATTAATCAGCCAAATCCTAAAGATAATATGCATATCGGTAATAATTTAATTTTTCACGATGATAATTCAAGAACTTTTGTCGGTAGAAATATTTACTTTGATAATGGTTCGTATTATTCATTATTTGGCGGTATCGTATCTTCTTTACTTCACCTGGTACGAGCCGTTTATTTATTAAGATTAACGGGAACGTAGGAATTGGCTCGGAAAATCCTACGGGTAAATTTGAAGTAGAAACCGATATTTCTACCGTTAGATTTGGCGGCGCAGGGAATGCAGGCGTTCACAATGTATCATCCAGCAAGGAATTTATATTCAATTCGACAGCGCCTGATAATACAGCATTTCGGTTTCGTAATTTAACTAATTTTAATAACCTTTCAAGTTTTGCCGACCTGGTAATGATAACTAAGGACGGAAAGGTTGGTATAGGAACGACCGACCCGAAGAATGAACTGCAGATAGGTCCTCAGTTTGTATTACATAGCAAAACTTCAAATTATATTGGTTTTAACTGTTACTGGGTTGAAGACGCTCCAAAATATATGAGTGGTGGCTACTCTTCGATTATCAGACTTGGAAGGAACATTTCGTTTGGTGTAACGGACATAACTGGTTCAGAAAATAGCCCTCTTAATATAAACTATGCTATGAATATTACTGATAATGGAAATGTAGGAATTGGTACAGATCTACCAAATGCAAAACTTGATATCAGAGGCAAAATATATGTAAAAACAGATGATGATGCAATATTAACTTTTGATAATATTGATAATTCATGGCAATATATTGAATTTAAAAATTCCGGTGTCCGAAAAATATGGATGGGGTTAGATGATATTAATAATTTTCAAATCGTAAAAGAAAATGGTGGTAATATTT
>JACQWN010000116.1 GCA_016209245.1 Bacteroidia bacterium | reverse complement strand
TATCACGTAAAAATGTCCAAAATTAAACGTATCTTTGACCTCTCCTGGAGAGGTCTGTACTTATAATGAACTTCCAGCTTTAAAAGCATTCAGATGTAGCATTTCATTAGTTTATATGAATCGCCTTGGGTATCATTTTTTATGATTTTTCGGAGCAGGTTATGGATGGAAAACGCCTTAAAAAAAATATCAGATATACTTCTGGCATAATGTTGAAAATGCCACTGAACGGTGGATACGTGATAAAGATAATGATACAAAAGGCATTGAGACAAAAGCTGGAATAGCTTATAATTTTCGCAAATATTATTTATTAATAGGTGTGAGCAGTCTTAATTTTAATCCGGAAAACATCAGTTGTACTTTCGGATTAGGGTTTACATTTTGATATTGAATTAGATGGAGTTTATTATTTTTACCAGCGAATGAAAGAAAGGAAAAAAATTATAATTATAGGAGCGGGATTAGCTGGAATGTCAGCAGGTTATTATCTGCAGCGAAATGGTTTCGACACGGAAATATTTGAAATGAGCGCCTGTTCAGGCGGGTTATGTGCTTCATGGAAACGAAATGAATACCAGATTGACGGCTGCATTCATTTTATGATAGGCACAACCGTAAAAAATAATCCTTTCCCTTTCTGGAATGATTTGCTGGATTTGGCAAACATACGGTTTTTATATTCCGACACGCATGCGGTAGTTGAAGATGAAAATCAGCACAGGGTGAATTTTTACAGTGATGCGAATCAATTGGAGGCTGAGCTATTGAAGATATCGAAAGAAGATGCAAAAACCATAGGGGAGTTTATTCGCGGAATCAAAAAATTCATGAAAATGCAGCTTCCTGTGACAAAACCTGTCGATATGATGACATTGACCGATAAGCTGAAAATTGCATGGCGGCTGGTCGGTTTTTTGCCAGCCCTCAGAAAATATATAAAGCTGACAAATGAAAAATTTGCTGAAGGAATTAAAAATCCTGTGCTCAGAAAATCTTTTACAATGGCCTTTATACCTGATTCCACGCTGCTTTCATCAATGCTGCTTATGGTGTGGCGGCACAATAAACAATTAGGTTACCCTGTGGGTGGAGCCGTCGGTATTTCGGGTGCAATTGAAAAAAAATACAGGGAAGCAGGAGGCAAGATACAATTTAATTCTCCAGTGAAAACCGTGCTTGTCAAGGATAAAAATGTATATGGAATTCAACTGGAAAATGATGAAAAATATTTCGGTGATATCGTGATATCTGCTGCTGATGGACGTTCTACCATATATAATATGCTGGAAGGGAAATTCAAGGACAAAAAAATCCTTGAACGTTACGAAAGTAGTCTTTTTCAACCACTTGAAAAGACGCTGTATATTTCAATCGGTATCAATCAGGATTTTTCGCATATACCTTATAAATTATATTTTCCAATAAAAAACATAATCCGGACAGATCCGATGACTGAGTTGGAGATGCTTGAAATTACTCATTATTGCGGAGATCCGAACGCTGCACCTGAAGGTAAATCATTGATTACATCCATGCCTGATTCACGGGACTGGAAATACTGGTATGACCTGCGGGAGAATAATAAAGAAAAATACTACAGCGAAAAACAAAGAATTGCCGATGAAGTGATTGATGCGCTAGAGCAAAGGTTCGGCAATTTTAAGGCGTATGTTGAAATGGTTGATGTCGCTACTCCTGCTACCTATTTCCGATATACCGGCAACTGGTCAGGCGGGCAGTTGAGCTGGAAAGCCACAAAGGCGATATATGGAAAACCCACAGCCTGGCGAATCCTGGGTTTGACTAATTTTTATATGACCGGCCAATGGGCAGGTATAACAGGAGGACTGAATAATGTCGTGATGATGGGTAATCATCTTGCGCAAATAATTTGCAAAAAACAAGGAGTGAAATTTGCATATAATTTTAGAAATTTTTAAAAATTATTTAATTTTGTAGTCTAACCTGAATAAAATTACATTTGTGGGCAAAAATAAATTTAACATTTATCATTATGGCAAAAGATAAAACCACAGGTGCTGAAGGGATGGAGGTTGTAGAAACATCTCTTAGCAAAATTGAGCAATTTATTGAGAAAAACCAGAAAATTCTGACCATAGCACTTTTAGTAATTATTGGAATTGTCGGGATATATATGGGTGCAAAAAAATTCTATTACGAACCTATGCAAATTGAGTCGCAAGAGCAGATTTTTGCTGCAATTCAATATTTTGAAAAAGACTCTTTTAAGCTCGCACTGAACGGCGATGGCAATTATCTTGGCTTTCTCGATATTATTGATGAATATGGCTCGACTAAATCGGGAAATCTTGCTAATTATTATACAGGAATCAGCTATCTTCATCTGGGTAATTATGAAGATGCCATCGAATATCTTAAGGATTTCAGCTCCGGCGATAAAATGGTAGGTACAATGGCACTTGCAGCAATTGGTGATGCATATTCTGAGCTTAATCAATATGAGGAAGCGGTTGATTACTATATAAAAGCTTCAGAACATAAACCCAATGACCTTCTTACACCCCCTATTCTTATGAAAGCAGGTCAATTATATGAAGAAATGGGTAAATATCAGGAAGCCCTTGAAATTTATGAAAAAATTAAAAAGGATTATTCTTCATCTGATGAGGGTTCGCTGAATAATATTCAAAAATATATTACCCGAGCTAAGATTAAAGGCAATATTCAATAATATTATATGGCTACAGTCCTGAAAAATCTTGCAAATTATTCTGTAGCTGAAATTCCCGATGCTTCAGATATGAAATTCGGTATTATTGTTGCACAATGGAACAATAATATTACC
>JACQWN010000115.1:10992-11582 GCA_016209245.1 Bacteroidia bacterium | reverse complement strand
ATAGTTACAATTTACGGTTTGTATCAATAACGTCTATCTCTATCTCTGTCTCTGTCTCTGTCTCTGTCTCTGTCTCTACTGAAATTATCACGTCTTTCAGTTCTTGGTCTGGCAACGGATACTGCCAGTGCTTTGCCATCATAATCAGCGCCATTTAGCTCTTCAATAGCTTTTTTTGCCTCATCATCGCTTGGCATTTCAACGAATCCAAAACCTTTGGATTTTCCAGTGTACTTGTCGGTTATGACTTTCGCCGATGATACTTGTCCATACTCTTCGAAGACTTGTTTTAAGTCATTGTCATTAACCCTGGGGCTAATGTTTGCAACAAAAATGTTCATAAAATAATTAAATTAATTGTAAATAAATAATTAATTGACTCTATTGATTTTATACTTCGACTATTTGAGTTTGCAATGCTTCGACATTTCGGCAAGCTCAATACAACGCCTTGTTCAGCAACCTGCAAACTCAAACGCTCAGTATAACTGAAACTAAACAGTTTTGTAGTTGCAAACCTGTTAAGTTTCAGTATAAGAAAGGAAAAGAATTAAAAACACAGGTATCAAGCAAGGAGAAAATTTTCAAAT
>JACQWN010000115.1:7477-10982 GCA_016209245.1 Bacteroidia bacterium | reverse complement strand
CCTGTTAATTGCATCTTCTACTACCCATGTCAAAACGTCTTTCATATCCAGCCCTAAAGTTTTTACTTGTTTTGACACAATGCTTTCTTTAGTCATGCCGGGTGTTGTATTTATTTCTAAAAAATAAAACTCACCGTTTCGAAGAATAAAATCTGTACGGGTAATACCCCGGCAATTCAGCCCGGAATTAATTTTTGTTGTGAGCTCCTGACATTTTTTTGTTTCTTGTTCAGAAATACGGGCGGGTGTAATTTCATCGGATTTTCCCTGGTATTTGGCGGCGAAATCAAAAAAACCGGTATGGCTGACTATTTCAGTCGGAGGAAGAACAATTTTTTTTTCAAGTGTTGAAATCATACCGCAGGTTATCTCGGTTCCTTGGATATATTCTTCAATGAGCACATCTCTGTTATCTTCCTGAAATGCTTTTTCGATGGCAGGAAGTATCTGCTCAACAGTGCCTACTTTTGTAGCGCCAAAGCTGGAACCTCCGTTCGAGGGCTTGATAAAAAGAGGAAATTGCAATTCTTCAGCGATTTTACCAGGCAGAACTGTCTCTTTGTTTTTTATAATGATGCATTTTGGTGTGTGAATACCGATCTCTTTAATAAAAAGTTTTGTAAAATATTTGTCGAATGTAAGGGAAGAAGTCATTACATCGCATGTGGTTTGCGGAATGTTTATAAGCTCGAAATAGGCGGGGAGAATGCCATCTTCGCCGGGTGTGCCATGAATAGTAATGTATGCGCAATCAAAAAATATTTTCTGGTCATGGAATAAAAAGCTGAAATCATCTTTAATAATAGCGGTATTATCGCATTCGCCGCCAATAATATGCCAATCATCGCCACGCATCAATATTACGTAAACATTATATTTTTCTTTGTCAAGCATTTCGGCGATTTGCCGGGCGCTTTTAACCGAAATCACGTATTCCGATGATTCACCGCCACCTATTACTGCTATGTTCTTTTTCATATTATTTTGTTTACCGGCAGGCAAATTTCACGAATTATCACTAAAAAATATAATTGATAATCAATATATTAAATTTGTGTAATTCGTGTCAAATGTAGTTTAAAGGGGTTTTTAGAGTGGGCTCATAGATATATTTTTAAATTTTAAAATTATTGAAAATTAATTTCTTATTTATATCTTTACAAAATTCTTTCTAATGAAAAAAAACGAATTTGCGAAACAATGGAATGTACAGACGCCCAATACTTCGACTTCGCTCAGCAACCTATTGGGCGTCTCTATCATACCAAATAAATCGGAACAAAATGCGGAAATGAGCGCCTCTGGCGCCATGACGCTCTGCGTCATTTACCCCGTTTTATGTATAATATCAACTAATATCAATCAATATCAATTAATATCAAACTTATGTGCGCTTTATTTTTCGATAAATCATCATCACTGTCCAGATTAATTAAATGGGCAAAGAGTGAAAATATCTGGCTCCCGAAAGAAGAAGAGCTATCATCACTCACAAAATTAGATCTGAAGCTCAAAGAATTAAAAAAAATCCCTGATGAAATTGGCTCACTCATTAATCTTGAATCTTTAGATCTGCGATACAATTTATTAGAAAAGCTACCTGACCAAGTGGCCGATCTTAAAAATCTCAAATGTCTGCTTTTGACAGGAAACAGGTTTATTAAAATCCCTGAAGCAATCACTAAGCTTACAAATCTTACCGAATTACGTATTGGTAATAATCCTTTATCGGGATTTCCTGAATATTTGTGTAATCTCACTAATTTACAAATATTAGATATGCACTACTGCGGAGTTTCAATTATTCCTGATAAAATCGGCAACTTATCTTCTCTTACCGAATTGAATCTGGGAGCAAATAAAATTGAAGCGCTTCCACCCGCTATCGGCAACCTTTTAAATTTATCAATTTTGAATCTTTGGTCAAATAAGCTTACAGAATTGCCAATAGAGCTTAGTAATTTGAAAAATCTCACCGAATTGGTTGTATGGGCGAATAAAATCAAGGAAATACCCAAAGAAATACGTGCCTTATCTAAGCTTAAAGAAATAGAGCTGACCATTGATCCGCAAAAATTAAATCAAAAGCTGATTCAAGCGGTAAAAGATAGTGATGCAATATTAGTAAAAGAGCTGATTCAGTTTGGCGCTGATGTTAATTTCAAATATGAAAATTGCCCCGGCTTTAATTTTACAACACCGTTATTTGAGGCAAAATCGCTCGATATTATTAAAATCTTGTTTGACAATAAAGCCGACCCAAATATTAAAAGGGAAAAAATAGGAAGTGTCAGCATTAAAGTCTGGGAAAAAGACGATAAACATTCCGGGCAATTCGAATCATTTTTGACAAAGAAGCATTCTATTGAAATTACAAAATATTTGAAAACACTAAAATTTATATAAAAGAAATGGCATTCGCCACCGCTAAAGCTAAGGCGACACGCGCAAGGTTTAGAGTGTTCATTAAACGCTTATTTTTTAGAATAAATTATTTTTGATGGCAAATTTTATAAGACCAACGATGGTTTTGGAGTTGGTTTTCCTGAGTATATGCTTACGGTGGGTTTCAACAGTCAGAGGACTTAAAAATAATTTTTCGGCTATTTCAGCAGTGGAATATTCCTGACAAATCAACTGTATAATTTCCAATTCACGCGGTGTAAGAGCTTTAGTTTGCTCCGCCTGTTTCTTTTCCGATTTTACATGCTCCATCATAATAGCAACTACTTCATTGCTGTAATATGTTCCATTATCAAGAATTCTGTTAATCGCCTCGATAAGCTCCTTTTTACCCGTATTCTTCAGAATATAACCTTCGGCTTCCGAGTTGATTATTTCATTTACTATTTCCCTGTCGTTATACATAGTCAGCACCAACACTTTAATATGTGGAAATTCCTCTTTAATCAATCTGGTTAACTCAACACCCGACATTTCAGGCATGCTTATATCGGTGATTACAAGATTTATTTCATAATTCCTTCCATCACAATTCCTGATAATGTCAATAGCTTGTTTACCGTTAATGGCTTCTGCAACGACATTAAAATTTTCCGCTTTTCGTAACAGCAGCTTTACACCGTCAATAAACATCTGATGGTCGTCAACTATCAGAATATTTGCAGGTGTTTTGGTTATTTCGTTCATTTGTACTTTTGAAAGTTAATACAATGTACAAATATACACCATTTAATGTATAATAACCTTATTAAAATTTTTGGCTTTGTTAAATAAGTATAGAGATTGCTTCGCTACGCTCGCAATGACGCTCAATTCAAACGTCATTACGAGAGCTTTTCGCCCGAAGCAATCTAAAAATCTATACCAAATTAACAATGCCAAAATTTATAAATTATTCAGGTTAGAAATAATGTACTAAATAATTAAATAAATATATGTAATTTTGCGGTTTAATTTTAAAATTTTTATAATGTATAAATGTTTTATATTCATATTTTTTCTTATTTTTTTGGTTTCGTGCAAGCTGCTGCAGCCGAACGAT
>JACQWN010000115.1:0-7454 GCA_016209245.1 Bacteroidia bacterium | reverse complement strand
GTGCAAGCTGCTGCAGCCGAACGATATGTTCCAGATACCCCAAAACTTTCAGTAGTTCCAATTTAAAGATTTAGATAAAGAATATAAAATAAAGCCATTCGATAGGCTCAGTATTAATATTTCAACAAATCAGGGTGCAAACATGATAAATATTTCAGGTGCGCAAAATCAGGCACAAGCCAGCATGGAATATTTAGTTGAATATGACGGACAGATAAAGCTTCCTTCGCTTGGAAGGATTGAGATTGCAGGAAAAACCATAAGAGAAGCTGAAAAATATTTAGAGACAGAATATTCTAAATATTATCAACAGCCATTTGTTTTTGTTAAAGTTACAAACCGGCGGGTATTTATATTCAGTGAAGGCGGCTCAAGCGCCACTGTGCTTACACTTAGCGAGGAGAACTTCACACTGGTCGAATCGATTGCCAGTGTCGGCGGACTTTCGCTTAACAGCAAATCATACAAGATAAAGCTAATCAGAGGAGATATTAATAATAACCCTGAAATATATATTTACAATATATACAAGCTCAAAGATCTTCAAAAATCTAATCTTATTTTGCAAGCGAATGATATTATATATGTTGAAAGCAGGCCACGGTATGTAATAAAAATTTTAGCAGAAATAACGCCATATCTGACCCTGGCTTCAACAATGTTGCTTATTTATGGTCTTTTTACAAGATAAATATACGAAAAATGGTTAAATGGTTAAATGGTTAAATGGTTGAATGACGAAATGGCGAAATGGCGAAAATGTAGCAATGTCGCAATTTAGCAATTTAACAATGTAGCAATTTAGCAATTTAGCAATGAATAATTTAAAAAGTTAAAAATTAACCCGTTTATAGTATATAATATATGCCTTTAAGAAGGATTCCAATTATTAACGAGCATTTCGATCCGCAGCTTTTCATACATATTGTAAAGCGATGCTTCTGGATTATTGTTTTAATAATCGGTTTATCGCTGCTTGGGGCAATGATATATCTGAGATATACACCCCCGATATACGAATCAAAGGCGATAATACAAATAAAAACTGAAAATCCTACAACTCAAATACTTGAAATTAAAACCCCTTCCCAAATCAATGAACTCGCTCAAGTGCTCGAATTGATTAAATCGAGAGAATTTCTTAAAAGAACCTTCGATAAATTACCACTACTGATTAGTTATTACTGTAAAGGAACTTTTCTTTCTGAAGAAATGTATAGGGCTTCTCCTTATACTATTGAGGCAAAGGTTAATAATCCCGATATTTACGATGTGCCAATAATAATAAATTTTATAAATAATAATACTTATGAGCTGTTTATTGATGAAAGACAAATTAATAAAAAATTCAGAGCGAATGAATGGATTAATATTGGCAATGCGGAAATATTATTAACTGTTAATAATTTTGAAAGTATTAAACTTCAGCAGAATGAATTAAAGAAAAATAGTTATTATTTTGTCATTAGAAATCCTTCAAATATTATTTCGGAAAACAGCCAAAAGTTGAATATCCAGATTACTAATCCTACCGCTCAAACCATACAGATAATGTTTCAGGACAATAACGCTCTGAAAACCTCGGAGATAGTTAATACTATTGCAAAAGAGATTATTATATACGATGTTGAAAAGAAGAATGAAAGCGCTGCTAAAATAATTGAGTTTATTGACAAACATTTAGTTTCGGTTCAAAAAGATTTGGGAGATATGGAAGATAAAATTCATGAATTTCATATACATTATAATATTAATGAAGACAAAATGAATGAAATAGCGCCGGTTCAGCTATTTACTGCGAAAATAAATGAATTTGAAGACGAGATAATGGACATGGACTTTGAGCTGGTTACGTTACAAAATTTATATAAACAAATTAATGAAAATAAAAATATTAATATATATGAATTAATCGCATTATTATCCGGCACTAAATATGAAGGGATTATTGCTTCAATACTCAATTCATTAAATCAACTGCTTAATACGCGCGAAAGCCTTCTGAATGATTTAACTTCCGACAGCCATCAAATCAAAGTGATAGACAAACAAATCGAGAACCAAAAAAAGATTTTAATAGAATTTCTTTCCACTTCTATTACACGGCTTCTGGCAAAAAAACAAGAATATGAAACCCGCATAAAAGAGTACATTAACGAGGGCTTTTATAATCAATTAATTGAAAAGAAAGCATCATACATGATTTCACAGGCAGGATATGTATCAAAGAATGAAATATTTGAATTGGCCAACATTCCAAAATTTATCGTTGCTCCAAGTAAGAAAAAAACTCTTTCATTATTTTTTGTTACAAGTATTATTATTGGGATAATTATCGTATTAATAAGATATCTTCTTTATAATCAAATAACTACTGTAACCGATATTAGAAAATATACCGAAGTGCCCGTAATCGGCGCTATTCCAAGATATAAAAGCAAATTAAATCTTTCTCAGCTTCTCGTCCATCAAAAACCCAATTCTTTATTTTCAGAATCATTCCGTTCAATCAGGTCGAATTTGCAATTTTTTAGTCGGAATGAAAGCTCAAAAGTAATTACCGTTTCCTCAACAGTTCCGGGTGAAGGAAAAACATTTGTCGCTATTAATCTGGCAGGAATATTGGCTATTACAGGGAAAAAAGTTATCATTTTTGATCTTGATTTACGTAAGCCCAGAATACATTTAAGCTTTAAGACAGAAAACAGCAAAGGGATAAGCACTATTTTAATCGGGAAAAACAAAATTGAAGAAGTCATTAAGAACACCGATGTTGAAAATCTTGATTTTATTACTGCCGGCCCGGTACCTCCAAATCCATCGGAATTAGCCACTTCGGCTGATATGAAAAAAATAATAAATTCGCTGAAAACAAAGTACGATTATATTATTATTGATACACCTCCCATAGGCATAATTAACGACGGAATGAATTATTTTAAGGAAGCCGATTACCCCCTGTATGTATTATCAGCCAATTTATCAAAACGTAACTTTATACATAATATCAATCACCTTTCAGAAGAAAAGAAAATAACTAATATCACTATTATTTTGAATAACATTGAAATGAGGACATTCAAATTTGGTTATGGTTATGGATATGGTTATGGATATGGTTACGGTTACGGCTACGGTTATGCTTATGGAAAATCGTATGGATATTACGATGAAAATATACAATTGAAAAAACCTTTCTTACAGAAAATCCTGTTTTGGAAAAACAAATAATATATCTGCTCTTTTTTATTATTACTTTAATAGTGAGCTATCTTTTTCATGCTTTTTACTATTTTTACTCAAAAAAATATACTCTTAAAAAAGCGAACCCCACAGGCATCAGGTGGGGTAATCAATCAAAACCGATATCCGGCGGCATTACCTTCTATTCAGTTTTTTTTGTGAGCATTTTATGCTACTTTTTTTTCTGTAATGCTAAAATAATTTCTGACAATCAATTTTTAGGAATTATTCTTGTTGTAACTATCTCCTTTTTTATGGGACTGGCCGATGATATTATCAATACATCTCCTTTTTTTAAATTATTTATTCAAATATTAAGCGGTATTATCCTGATAAATTTTGGTATTTTTATCGAACTGACCCCGTTTAAATATTGTAATTATATCCTGACGGTATTATGGATGGTCGGAATTATGAATTCCCTGAATATGCTCGATAATATGGATGCAATTGCTACTGTAGTTTCTCTTGCTGTCGTTTCGGGAATAATCATAAATATCTTCTTTTTTTATCATGAAAATCATGTTTTCTTCGCTTTTAGCTCAATAGCGGTTTTAAGTGCATTGTCAACATTCTTATTGTTCAATTGGAAACCTGCAAAAATGTATATGGGCGATAATGGCAGTCAATTCCTTGGTTCTTTTCTTGGTACAATGGGAATAATATTTTTCTGGAATGCATATAAAGCAGAAAATGAAATATATATAGAAAAACAAATAATCGCCATATTATTTGCATTTATTGTTCCAATTATTGATGCAACAACTGTAACTATTAACCGGATATTGAATAAAAAATCTCCTTTTACCGGAGGAAAAGATCATACAACTCATTATCTTTCATATTTGGGATTATCGGAAAAAAGCATCGCCCTTTTACTTTTTGGCTTATCATTGCTATCAATGACCGTTTCTCTCCTTATCCTTAATCTGATTAAACAATGGAATATTTATTATACAATTATTTTTTCTTTGATTTGGGTTGTTTGCTTTACTGTTTTTTTTACTATTACGAAAATGGTCAAACCTAAGCCGGATTATTCATAGCTTAGCTAAAGCTACAAACAAATAGAACACTGATGACACTGATTGAACTGATTTACACTGATTTTTATCTAAAAGTTTGCTAAAAAAAGTTTTTTAACAAGGATTATTACTGACGGGGTGACTTCAAGTTAGTAGCAAGAATCGGCAGTGACTTGAAGTCACCCCGTCAGTGAGTTAAAGGGTGTTAAAGCAAGTAAAAAAAAATACTCCACAGTTATAGCCCCTTTTTAAGGGGTTGGGGTTATAAAAATTAAATATTCACATGAAATCGTATAGTACCATAAAATATAAAAATATTATTATCAGGTGTGTCACTCTTATTGGCGCTTTTTTTCTTTTCTGGAGCATTTTTCATCTGCTTAATTTCACAATTTCAAATTCAGGAAAACAACAAACAATTATTGAAGAATTCAGAAAATTTTATAATGTTTACTCTGTCGCTCTTCCCGAAACGCTTGATTTCTGCGGAGAACAGGTTCCTCTTGAATATTTTGATGTCCGTGAAAGTCTCGACAAGGAATTGCTTGTAAATATTTACTGGCAATCGCAAACTCTTTTGTTTCTTAAAAGAGTTCCAAAATATTTCCCGGTAATAGAGCCGATTTTAAAGCAAAATAATATCCCTGATGATTTTAAATACCTGGCAGTTATTGAAAGCGGACTGATGAATGTAATCTCGCCTACAGGAGCAACAGGTTACTGGCAATTTTTAAAAGATACAGGTATTGAATATGGCTTGGAAATTACCGATGAAGTTGATGAACGTTATAATCTCGAAAAATCAACTTTAGCCGCATGCGATTTTTTAAATAAAGCTTTCGGAAAATATAACAACTGGACTATGGCCGCCGCCTCATACAATACAGGGATGAGCAGTCTTGACAAGCAAATTGAAAAACAAAATGAACGCGATTATTATAATCTTGTCTTGAATATTGAAACCGCCAGATATATCTATAGAATTCTTGCTGTAAAACTAATCCTTGAAGCGCCTGAAAAATATGGATTCCATATCCATGAAAATGATAAATATTATCAAATCCCGTTCTATGAAATTCAGGTTGATTCATCTGTAACCGATCTTGTACAATTTGCAGCTTATTATAACACTAATTATAAAATATTAAAGCTGTTAAATCCATGGCTTAGGAACAAAATATTAACAAATAATGATAAAAAAATATATACTATCAAGCTCCCGGAACAAAATGCAAGGAGCTTTCGACCTTCTGTGCCTGTACAAAAAACATCGAAAGATTCCTCACTTCGTTCGGAATGACAACTTCATTGGCAATCGGAAGAGTAGATTGTTTTTCTGCGTGACATCAGTTAATAAAGAATGATAACGACATTAATGACGAACAATAAATTATCAGAACCGGAAGAAAAAGAAATTATTGATGAACATCACGATATTAATGTTCTCGGTGCAAAAGTTCATAATCTGAAAAATATAGATATAAACATTCCGAGAAATAAGCTTACAGTAATAACCGGACTCAGCGGAAGCGGCAAATCTTCACTGGCTTTCGATACAATTTATGCCGAAGGGCAACGCAGATATATTGAAACATTTTCAGCTTATGCGCGTCAATTTATTGGCAATCTTGAACGACCCGATGTTGACCAAATTACCGGTCTTAGCCCTGTTATTTCTATCGAACAAAAATCAACCAATAAAAATCCACGCTCTACAGTAGGCACAATAACCGAAATTTACGATTTCCTTCGCTTGCTTTATGCAAAAATAGCTATTCCCTATTCTTATATTACAGGCGACAGAATGGTCAAGTATTCTAATGCCCAAATTATTTCCCTAATACTCTCGCGTTATGCAGAACGGCTTGTATATATCCTCGCTCCAATAATTAAAGGAAGAAAAGGGCATTATAAAGAATTATTCGAGCAAATAAGAAAAAAGGGATTTCTTAATGTAAGAATTGATGGAAATATGAGGGAAATTACGCAGCATTTAAAGCTTGACCGGTATAAAACGCATAATATTGAAGTTGTTATTGATAAAGTATTTATTAAAGAAAATTTTAAAAAAAGAATCGGTGAATCTGTACAAACCGCAATGAAGCTGGGGAACGGCATTATAATGGTGTTTGACGATGATACACTTACCTCCGATTATTTCAGCCGTAATCTGATGTGTCCCATATCTGGTATTTCGTATAACGAACCTGCACCGCATAGTTTTTCTTTCAATTCTCCGCAGGGTGCATGCCCAAAATGCAATGGCCTGGGTGAAATTTGCGAAATTGATATAAAAAAAATAATTCCTGATACAACATTATCAATCAGAAATGGAGGAATAATGCCATTGGGAAAATATAAAAATATATTACTTTTCTGGCAAATAGAAGCGATTGCACGAAAATATCATTTCACGCTTGACACCCCTATCGCAGAAATTTCCGAAAATGCTTTAGGTATTATCCTGTATGGCTCGGAAGAAAGTTTCCGTCTCGAAAATACTCCTTTGGGAGTAAGTTCAAATTATTTCTTAAATTTTGAAGGAGTTATTAATTACATTAAAAAACAGGGAGATATTCAGCAATCAAAGTCAAAGCAAAAATGGGCGCAACAATTCATTAATGATTTAATGTGTCCGGTGTGCTATGGGACAAGATTGAAAAAGGAGTCGCTGTTTTTCAAAATTAATGAAAAAAATATTGCCGAATTATCGGCGATGGAAATCAGCCAACTGATAAAATGGATGTCGAATCTTGAAAATTTTTTAGATGACAAGCAAAAAATTATTGCAACTGAAATATTAAAAGAAATCCGTACGCGGCTTTCGTTTCTTTCAGAAGTCGGTCTTGAATATCTTTCATTAGCCCGGAACGCCAGAAGTCTTTCGGGAGGCGAAGCTCAGCGTATCCGGCTTGCTACTCAAATCGGCTCACAGCTTGTCAATGTATTATATATTCTTGATGAACCAAGCATCGGATTGCACAAACGTGATAACCGGCGTTTGATAAAATCGTTGAAACAGTTGCGCGATAACTGTAATACAATTATCATTGTAGAACATGATAAAGAAACGATTTTATCGGCCGATTATATTATTGACATAGGACCTTTTGCAGGAAATTTGGGAGGCAATATGCAGGCAACCGGTCCGCCCGGTGAATTTATTAATGCAAATACCCTCACCGC
>JACQWN010000114.1 GCA_016209245.1 Bacteroidia bacterium | reverse complement strand
AAGTGTTTTGGTCGTAAGGGTCAAAGGCGACAATTTGTTTTGCTACTGTAGTGTTCCAGCCGTCGTTTACCAGGAGTATTGAAATTTCTTCCCGAAGTTTTTTATCCTGCTTCTGATACTGTAATTTTTCTTTGCGTGTTGTAGCTGAAAAATATTTATGGCGGAGTTCTTTCAGTTCGTTTTCTTTCTTTTCTATTTCAGGATTTCGTAAAACCAGTTGCTGAGGTTTGTCCAAGCCAATCAAGGTGTTGGCTGCCACAAATTTTGTTTCCAAATTGGGCAATGGTTTTATGCCCCGGTTAGTTGCTCCGGGTTTTTCTTTCTGGTCAACCACCAACGAAATAAAGAAACGCAGTTTGGCTATTTGCGTTGCAATGGGCTGTATGTCCATACCATAAATGCAATTTTCAATCAGATACAATTTTCTGCCGTAGTCGCTGGCGTGGTTTTCAAAATTTTCGTTTATCTCAATCAGTTTTTCTTCCCTTTGTTTCACATCGCCCATGTTAAACGCTTTTTCGGTATCTTGTATGGCTTTGCGTTTTTGCAGTTCGCGCCAACGCACATTGTCTTTATCTAATCTGCCCAACACATACACTAACTTGTGCAATATGCCCATAGGGAAAGCACCGCTTCCGCAGGCGGGGTCAAGTATTTTTGCTTTGTTAATTGCTTCAATCAGAATTTCTGTTTCTTTTTCATTAAACGGATTCGGATTTTCAGAGTAAGAAAATAAATCTCTCAGGCGGTTTTCAAAAGTATCGGAAGCATCCAAAGTCCCCGAAGCATCATTGCTTCGGGTGGTAGTATTACCTCCAACAAGGATGTTGGAGGGACTATTTATCCAACTCTGTGCACAATCAGGTAAAGTAAGATTGGCTTTTACCGGATTTTGACGAATGTAGTTTCTAATAGCTAATAAGGACTTTTCATTTCTTACGATATGGTCGTATGACTCATGCATCCACAATTGTCCTTTTTTATTTAGTAATTTATTTATCACATTTGCAGTAAAAGATTTCCACGAATGGAGGATATCAGGTAGAGCAAATTCTTTAAATGGCTTAACTAAAACATGAATATGATTTGGCATAATCACCCATTTATCCAAAAAATATCTTTGATTGTTAAAATGGAGAAGAGCATCTGCGACAATTTTTGCAACTTTTTTATCTTTTAGCACACATGAACCGTAACCTGCATTTAACCAGTTTTCTACTCGTTCAGAAAATAGTCGGTAATATTCCTTTAACTCTTCTTTAGAGTATTTACTTCCTTCAGTTTTTGCATGTTTTTTTAACCATAATTCGCGTTCCGTTTTAAGTTGTTCAACCTTTTCGGAGGGTATTGAATCAGCAAGACGAAATGTTATGAAATAAAATACTTCTTCTTGTTGCCAATGGGGTAAATTGCCATGATGAATGGATATTTCATTATAAGGGTTGAAAAAGCCGTCAGCAGGGATGCTGGCGGGACTATCTTCGTCAGCAGGGATGCTGGCGACACTTTTAAGGTATTCCAGCAACGATTCATCCACCATATAATTCACAATCTCACGGGGTGTGTAAAAACTTCCTGTTTGTTTTCTTGCAGTGGTTTGTGTTTCAGGATTGTAACTTGCTAAAAGATTTTCAAAGACCTTTCCCAACAATTCGGGGTCAAGGGCAATTTCTTCTTCGAGCGGAGTGTTTTCTGCAATGGTAAACTTGTAACTCTCTAACAAATTCACCAAACCCATTGCTTTGTATGCTTTGCTTTTTGTTCCGTAATATTCATTCAAATCAACTTCCCTTTCTTCGCTAAAAAATAAATAGTCGGGAACAATAGGTTGTTTACCTAACACTCTTGTAAAACCATCAACAAAAACTTGCTCCTTTTTACCTTTTTCAAGTTTTTCTTCGTCAAACTTATCCAAACAATCAAATAAGCCCCCATTTAGAAAAGGAACATCCTGAAATATTTTTTTAACTTCATCTTTTGAAATGCGGAATTTTTCAGGGTAACGAAATTTGTTTTTTACTCCTTGGTCGAGCTTGTTGAATTTATTATGATCTTCAGCAAATTCTCTTTCATCTATTTTCTGATTCAATGTTCCAAAAAACAGGTTTTGCAAAATGGCAAGGTAATAGTTTTGGTCTTTATTGTTTTTATTAAAATTTTTTATTGTTTTTTCAAGAAATTCTTTGCGAAACAAGTTGGCTGGGACAAGTTTTTTCTCTTTAATAAACCAAATAAAAATTACCCTGGTGATTAAGCGGATAAGATTTACGGCATTGCGAATTTCTTTTTTCTTTTCAATGTCATCGGGAAACTGCACAATATCCATCGCCCAGAAATACCAGTTTGCCAATTCCTGAAAAAACTTTTTGTTGAGTATGCTCACATCCAGCACCTGAAGCCAGTGTTCGTGCAGTTGTATGTAATTGCTCACGCCAACGGGTTTCACCAAGTCAAGTAAAATTCGTTTATGTCCTGCGTGTGTGGTTTGCGTATGAATATCACGAAGGATAATCACTTTCCCGGCTTTCTCACCTTGTCGCCAATTATCTTTGTATTTAAAGCGTTCGCTGATGGCAAGAGAGATTATTGCTTCATTTTCTTGATCAGAAGCAGGGATGCCTTGTATACTTTTTTCTTCAGAAGTAAGGATACTTCTGACACCATATTTTAAAACCAAAGCAACCGGCATTTTCTGACTGATGCGGTTGAAGGCACGCGTGAGTTCTGAAATTTCCGTCCGCGTGGGGTATTTTGATAGTTGCAGAGCAAACAACATTAGTCCGTCATAATTCTTATCGGCTTGCTCTAATGCCTGCCTGTAAGAATATTTTTCGTTAAACATGCCTGTCTGCTGAAACACGCTGTCGTCAATAATGCCGATGAAAAAAGTTTTGTCAATGGCTTTGAAAGTGTCGTTGTCTTTGTAATGCTGTCTTAGTAAATCCTTTACCGGTAAAGACTCTGCTGTGTTTGAATTAAGTTTGATGCCTAACTGCTGAAACAGATTGGTTGCTGCTTCAAAAAGAATGGTTGTGTTGAAAATTGAAAGATTCATTGTCTATTTCAGTTTTTTTAATTTGCTTTCTATATACTGTTCCAGTTGTTCCTTGCCGGGCAATTGAATAAGGTATTGTTGCACAAAAAGGTTTTCGTCCATGCCGGCAGTAGCGTATTGTACCAGGGCATGATCTTTTTCTGCCACCAGTAAAATACCTACAGGAAGATTATCGCTTGGCTCATATATTTCCGCTTTATAGTAATTCAGGTAGGTGTTGAGTTGTCCGATGTCGCCATGCTCAAAAGCGCCAATTTTAAGATCAACCAGCACATGACATTTCAGTATGCGGTGATAAAATACCAGGTCAATGAAGTAATAAGTTTTCCCTATAAGGATGCGTTTTTGACGTGCTTCCAAACAAAAGCCATAGCCCAACTCAAGCATGAAGTTCTGTAAATGGTCAATGAGAGCGGTTTCAAGGTCGGATTCTTCCACCACATCTTTCACGTTCAGGTCTAAAAATTCAAAGGCATACACAGTCTTAATAATATCTGTGGATGATTGAGGGGTTGTTTTTTGCTGTACCAAATGAGCCAGTTTTTCGGGACAGACAGAAAGGCCGCTGCGCTCATAGTACAAACTGGCAATTTGCCTTTTCAGTTCCCGCACGCTCCATGTGCCTTTGATACATTCTATTTCGTAGAAAGTGCGCTTTAGGTTATCGTCAATACCTATAAGCTGTTCGAGGTGCGAATAAGACAATTTTGATAAAATCAGATCTCCATCAACCCTTGCATCTGATTTCGGGGACACTGTCCCCGAAATTTTTGGGATTTTTAAAATCGGGGACGCTGTACCCGATTTTCCAACGGGATTTAATTTGGCGGGCAATGACCGCCATATTGAAGCATTTCCCAATTTCATCTCTTTACATTTATCATTTTATTTTTTTGCCATGCTTGTATTTCGTTAATTGTGGCGAATTTGCCATAGATAGAATCTCCTTTCATTTTTATTTTCTTCCACATAAGTTATTTGTTGGAAATAATAAACCAGTTTATCAAATCAAAATTTTCTTTTTTGAATTTATCTTCAAGCTTCTTTTGCTCTGGAGAAATTTTTTGTGGCGTTATTTCGCCTGTAAATAATCCCTGAATCTGATTAACAGCAACAGGTGCTGCCTGTGCTTTAACCCAATCGCCAACGGCTTTAGAAAGTTTCTCTAAAACAATTTTTTCACCCTTTTCAATATCTTGCGGAACAAAGCGGTTTTCTAATTTGTGATTGCGGAGAAGCGTAAGGATTTCCTGATTGTTATTTAAAACTAATTTACTATTGCTTCCATTCTGATATGCTTGATGGAGTAAAAGAATTTCATCGTAAATGTGGTCGGTTGATTCATCGGGTTTTCCGGGATATCCCAACACCGCTACAATACTGTCAGGCATTTCATTCCATTTTTTGTTTGGTCTGAATTTGAACCCCGTGAAAACTCCGTTGGGGATTTTCTTAAAAAATTCTTCGTTTTTTTTGAAAAACTCAAACAACTCCTGACGGAATTGCTCTAATGACAAATCGTTCAAGCCAAGCGTTTCATCATTTATTTCAACATCATCCCAGGTTATCTGTAATTGCTTCAGCATTTTCTCCGCTTGTTTCGGCAGCAACGGATTTTCTTTTACTATTTTCTGAAATTCAGGAGTGAGCTTATCGTCCATTTCGGTTCCTACCACGCTCATCAACGCCATTCGGTTTTCAACTCTTGATTTTAAACGCAGATAATCTTCATAGTTTGTCCCTGGCCAGAAATTTATTCCTCGGATTGTTTTGTTTGGTGAACTTAAGCGGTCAATACGCCCCATTCGTTGTATTAAGCGAACGGGATTCCAGTGTATATCATAATTAACAACACAATCGCAGTCCTGCAAATTTTGTCCTTCGCTTAAACAGTCGGTTGCAATTAAAACATCAATCGGCTTTTCAATTTTTTCAAAAATCTTTTTGTCGTGTTTCTCTATGAGTTCAAGCCATTTTTCATAAGGCACTTTCCATTTGTCGCCATCTTTATATTTCTGAAGCAGGGATGCTTCAGGGACTTTTTCGTATAATCCGCTCCAGTCCTTTTCATTGTATAATTTTGTGTAAGGCGCAAATCTTTCCAGAATAATTTCAAACTTTTCTCCTGAATAACCATCATGAGCTTGAGACAATGAGCCCGAAACATAAGCAAGGTTTTCGATTTTTCTACTTTTCAATTCTTGGTAAAGAAATTGTGCGGTGTCTTTAAATACAGTAAAGATTAAAACTTTCTTATTCTTGGATTTTTTCTGCTTGGCTTTGATATGTTCAGTCAGCTTATCCAATTTTTCATCGCTTGCTTTGCCGGCATAAAAATCTATTTCAAACTTTTCTAAATTTCTTTTCAGTGAATTGAGCTTATCAATATCTGCTTCCAAATACTTTTTGAAAAGTTCAATGTTGCTGATGGCTGAAAGCGGAACAGGATGTTTCTTTCCCAAAGTAATCGGTTCTTCCGTTTCTCCGCCAATTTCGGCTTCCGTATCTTCAATTTCTTCCTGCTGCTCGGATGTCAATTCAACTTCAAGTGTTGCATCAGTTTTCTTTTTGATAAATTCATTCACCTTGCTTAATGCGTTGGTGTGGTGATTCAAAATATTTTCAACTGTGCTTTTGAATGAAAACCAACTTGATTCCAAACGCTTCATTAAAAGAATATACATCATCTTCACCAGAAATTTTTCACGATACTTTTGACTTTCCCAATCTTTTTCATTCTTTATTTCCTGAATGTATTCAGAAGGTCTGTAAGCCGTAAGATTATCAGGAAATGCATTAAGAATATCGTCAAATGATTTTAGGTCCCCAATGTTTTCAGGTGAAATGTATTCATTAACAGGTTCATCTCTCGCCACTATCAAAGCATCGGTAAGGGAAAAGAATTTTTGCGGAAGTTTTGAAATGAAATCTGAAATTTTTCTTTCTTCTAATTCTGTCCACTCATTAAAGTCCTTTTGTGCAGTTCTGAAAATATTTTCCAGGCTGGCAATTTCCAATTCAGTTTCTTTAAATCCATTGTCAAGCCCTTTTGTAATTAGTTTAAACTGATTTCTGATGTCCAGCAGCTTGTTATTGATTGGTGTTGCTGAAAGATGAAGCACTTTTACCTCTCTGCTTTTATTTTCTGGCATCAGGATATTATCAACTAAAAATTTATATCGGGCTGATTTGTCGTTTCGTAAATTGTGGCTTTCATCAATTACAATAAGTAATTTTTGCCTTCGTTGAAAAAATCCTAATTTTTTTTCTGTGTAATTGTCAAGGCGTGTGTCTTGCAAATCGGTGTGAAAGCGAATAAAATATTCCAGCTCATCTTTTTCAAAGCGGGAGCCGTTACCAACCTGATAAATTTCCCAGTTCTGCTTTAATTTTTTCGGACAAAGTAAAAGAACAGCATAGCCCCGCATTTCAAAATACTTCATTACTGCTAAGGCAGTCCATGTCTTTCCCAAACCAACTGCATCGGCTAAAACCGCTCCGTTAAATTTTTGAAGCATATTAATTAAACTGATTGCCCCCTTTTGCTGATAGGGGAAAAGCGTTTTGAAAATTATTGTTCCCTCTAAGTGTGCGATTTCCCTTTTAAACTCTGCATCGCTTGAAAGAGAAAGCAAATCGTCTTTGAATAATTCATACAGCACTTTGTAATAAAGGTCGTGAGGGCTATATTCTTTAAAAAGGTTTTTGATTAGCTCAATGATGTGCTGCTTGACTTCAATTTTAGTTTTGTCTGGTAACTCAATCTTGTCCTGAGCAATGTTCTCCCACTGGTGCTTAAACCATTTTTTTAGTTCTATGTAGTCGTTGTTGTTGCCTGTTGCTGCTGTGTTCAATTCAACATTGCTGCTGTCTTTAATCCCTAAACCCGCATCTGTCAGGTTTGAACTACCAATGATATGAAAATTTTTTCTTGTGTCTTTATCATTGTAGATGTATGTCTTTGCATGGCAAAAATTTTTTTGAATTGTCTTTACAAAAACCTTGTCTTGTTTTAAAAATTCAACCGCCTTTTGTGCCGAAACGCTTAAAGACAACGTACTTTCAATTCCAGCATTGCCATTCAGCAGGTCAATTACCTTGTTTATTTGAGATTCCTCCTGCATCAGGTTTCCTAAAATCAATTTGAATTTCTCAGCTTGATTTATTTCATCTTTCATTAACGTTAAGGCATAAACAGAAAAGAAACCTGTCACGAGATCAAGTTCACCATTTTCGGTATAGTTTTTAATAAAGTCAAATACTTTGTAGTATTCGCTATCTTCAGTTTTTGTTTTGTTATCTAAAAGCATTTTAAATCAGTTAATTCAAATTGCAAATTTATCTACTGCCGCGTCTATCTGGCAAAGCAACTCTTTATCGGTATAGTGCTTCAGTGAAATTGCTGAAGTTGGACACACCGCGTTACACAGACCATCTCCTTTGCAGAGAATAGAATTGACAGCGGCTTTTTTGCCTTTTGGTGTCTCTCGAAACTCTATCGCACCATAAGCACAGACAGAGATACATGCCCCACATGATACACATGCCTCCTCTTTCACTTCGCAAACAGAGCCGGAAGCTGTTACTGTGTCCTGAGACAGAAGAGTTACAGCTCGTCCGGCAGCCCCTAATGCCTGGCTGATTGTTTCAGATATATGTTTGGGATAATGAGCTGTTCCGCACAAAAAAACGCCCTCAGCGGCTAAGTCAACCGGGCGTAATTTTACATGTGCCTCCTGGAAGAAACCATCAGGATTTTTTGATACCTTGAATAACCGTGCTGCTTCCTGACTTCCTGCCGAGGGAATTACAGCAGCAGCCAATACGACAAAATCGGCGGCGATGGCAAGCCGCTTACCTAAAATTGGATCCTGTACACTTACTTGTAATATTTCTTTGCCATCTTTTATTAAAGCTTCTACCTTGGGCTTATCCTCCGGTTCATAACGGATGAATTTTACATCTTTGTCAGCCGCTTCACGGTAATAATCTTCACTGAACCCATAAGTTCTCATATCTCTGAAGAGAATGTAAACCTCCAATTTAGGATTGAGTTCTTTTAGCTTCAGGGCATTTTTTACAGAATGGCTGCAGCCAACCCGGCAGCAGTAATTTCTGTCTTCCTCTCTGCTGCCGACACATTGGATAATCACCACATTTTTAGCTTCAGTCAAGCTTTTTTCTCCCTTGGCGATTTGCTCTCCCAGTTCGAGCGAAGTAATTACCTGGGCGTTTTTCCCATAAAGGTACTCTGTGGGTTTATATTCGTCAGCGCCTGTAGCGAGGATGGCTATACCATGTTTTATCTTTTTGCTCCTTCCTTCAGATTTTACGGTAGTCAAAAAATTTCCAACATAACCGGAAACATCTATGATGATCGCCTTATGAGATACATAAATCAAAGGATGCTGATAAACTTTACGTATCAAATCATGTAAATATTCCTGAACATCCAGGCCTTCGATGGTAGTTGGAATTTTTAGTGCCATTCCTCCCAGGTTTGCCTCCTTTTCCAATAAGTGAACCTCAAATCCCTGCTCGGCTAAGCTCAGGGCGCTGGTCATCCCGGCAATACCGCCTCCGACAACTAAGCCCGTCTTGTTAACTGGCAGATCAAATTCCTGCAAGGGTTCCAAATTGATAGCCCGGGCTACCGACATTCTGACAATATCCTTTGCTTTTTGTGTAGCTTCTTCTTTTTGTTTGGAATGGACCCATGAGCAATGCTCTCTGATATTGGCCATGTCAAAAAAATATTGATTGATTCCCCCTTCTCGCAGAGTGTCTCTGAACAATGGCTCATGAGTTCTTGGGGTGCAGGCCGCGACGATCACGCGGTTGATACCTTTTTCGCGTATTGTGTTAGCGATTTGCTCGGCAGCATCGGTAGAACATATAAAAAGTCCTTGTTCGGCGTGGGTAACATTGTTCAACGTTTTGGAATAATCAACAACGGAATGGACATTGACCACTCTTCCGATATTGGCGCCACAGTGACACACAAAGACTCCGACCCTGACTTCTTCTTTGGATACATCTCTTTCGGGCGGATAGACACGTTCTTTTGATAGCTTGCCGCGCCGGGATTTCAGAAGCGCACCGGTAAGAGCATTGGCTCCGCTTGCCGCCATAACCGACTCGGGAATATCCATGGGACCATGAAAAGCCCCGCTGATAAAGATTCCCGGGCGGGAAGTCTCAATGGGAGTTGTGTGCCCGGTTTTGCAGAATCCGTGAGCAGTGAGCTCAATGCCGAATGTATTTGCCAGTTCTTCCACACGGGCAGGGGGATTCAATCCAACGCCCAATACGACCATATCGAATTCTTCCTCTTTAACCCCATCATCGGGTGTAGAGTACCGGATGGTGACATTTTTGGTTTCAGGAATCTCTTTTCCAATCGAAACGTAACTTCTAACAAATTTCACTCCGGGAAGGTTCTGGGTTCTTTGGTAGAATCGTTCGAAATCCTTGCCATATGACCGGATGTCGTTATGGAATATCATACACTCGGCTTCGGCATCGTGGTCTTTTGCCAGGATCACCTGCTTTTGGATGTACGTGCAGCAGACCGAAGAACAATAGCTATTGCCACCCTCGAGCACCTGCCTGGACCCGACGCAGTGTATCCAGGCGATTTTATGCGGATGTTTATGGTCGGAAGGGCGCAGTATCTCGCCTTCGTGCGGACCTGTAGCACAGAGCAGCCGTTCAAAATCAAGGCTGGTAACCACGTTTGCAAATTTTCCGTAGCCATAGTCGCCTCTCAATCTTGGGTCAAATACCTCATAGCCCGGAGCCAGAACGAGCGCCCCAACTTTTATTACTACCTTCTCAGATGTCTGATGCAGATCTATGGCGTTGTTTTTACAGACACTAACGCAAATAGAACATTTCCTGTCTTTAAGGAAATGGCAATTTTCATCAATATAAGGGACAAGCGGGACTGCCTGGGAGAAATATATATGAATAGCTTTATTCCGGGATAAGTCCTGATTAAACGGATCAAAGACCTGAACAGGGCAGTACTCTGCACAGGTAGTACAACCTGTGCATTTGTCCTCTATAATGTATCTGGGTTTTTTCTTCAGGGTTACAGTGAAATCTCCTGCTTCTCCTTCTACACTGTCAACTTCAGTATAAGTAAGAATTTCAATATTTGGATGTCTGTCGCATTCAATAAACTTAGGAGATTCAATACACATTGAACAATCATTAGTGGGAAAGGTCTTATCAAGCTGCGCCATCTTGCCGCCAATGGTAGGCGCTTTGTCAACCAAATAAACCTTATAGCCCGAAGTGGCAAGATCAAGAGCGGCCTGAATACCGCTGATGCCTCCGCCGACAACCATCACATCGCCAATGTTGTCTGCAGAAGTATTAAAAATCTGTTCTTCAAATGGTTCTTTTTTCATTTCTCTATGTCTTTAGTAATATCGGTTTCCCTTTTTTTATTCAAAATTATGTTGTATCAAATTTCCACAAGCCCACTGTATTGTCATGTGTTCGGGCTACTTGTTGTATTTTGCAAAATAGTCATCAATCTCAGGTCGTAATTCAATTCCGGCTTTTTCAAAACAGTCAAGCAAGTTGTTATATGTTCCTGTCCCTGAAAGAAAATCCCAAAACTCCTGTGCAACCATTACTTCTTTATTCAAATCAAGCATTCCTTTCATTGTCCAGCGTGCATAAGGTTTAGGTTCATAAGGATTGTAAGGTATTGAAATAAGTGTATTGACTTTTGCTTTGGGTTTTTGATAAAAATAAACAGCCAACCATTCAAGCATATTTCGTTTATAAGAAATAAAATCTCCTTTGTTTGGCTTTACGGTTTTTAAATCAAACATAAATACTTCATTTTCTTTAGACAGAAGAAATAAATCTACTTTAACTGATTTTAATTTGTTCTCTGCTCCTGATTGTGAAACTATTCTTATTCTCTCTGTTTCTTCAACCTTATTTACTTCTCCACCAACCGAAAGATCATTCATTATTTGTTGAATTTCATTTTGGGCATCTTGAGTAATCAAATTTCCAAGTTTAAATTGAGTATGAACTTCTTTGAAATTTATTTTGGCAAGCTCCATTGCAACTGGTTCATAAATAGAAATTCCGAAAGTGGTATTTAATGATTGCAGAAAGGAAAATAAAGCCATTCTGTCTTTACCTAATAAACGATAATGGAACGGTATATTCTCTGTTTCAGGTTTGTAGTTTACAAACTTATTGCGTAAGCAAACTTTGATTGTTTCGGTGATATGTTCTTTATGTTTTTTAGATAATGGCATTACGTTTTTTTGATTTATTAAAATGAATTGTTCCTGTTCCTTTGCAGTTAGGACAAAACATTGCTTCTACCTCATTAATACATTTAAATGAAGCCATCTATTGACCATCTTCCCACATGAACATCGGTTCATTCAAAAGTTTTTGGCTTTTGATACCAAACTTTTTTGTAAACTTTTTTAACGCCTCGTTTTTCAGATATGGCTTTAATTATTTCAGAGGCATATTCTTTCTCATCGTAATATCTGAGTACATATTGGATTTCGAAATACTTTTTCATGTTTAAAATTATTTTTGTTTTAAGTGAAAAATAATTTCAGAGTAAGCAGTTTTATCTTTCTCTGTTCTGTTTAATACTGGTCGTTTGAATTGATTTACAATTTTCATTGCTGCATTTTTGGAAATAGTGGGATACATATTATATTTATCGTTTGCCACAAGAAATACATCGTAATCATCTGTCAAAAATTTTTTACAGTTATTCAGTACATCTGAAATTCCTTTTATATAAGATTCTTTTGCTTCGCGTCCTTGCCCTTTAAATAGCGGACCAATTTCTAATTCATCGTGTCTTTCAAAGCCAAACAAGTCATAAGCGTAAGCATGTTGCTCATGGTAGTCAATTAATCCAACATAAGGCGGGGAAGAGAAAATTCCATTGATTTTATTATCTCTAATAATTTGCCCAAATGCTGGAAATTTATTTTCAAGTTGTTCAAAGATGTTGATGTTTCTTGAATCTCCGGTTATGCAAAACTGATATGTATCTGTCCTTAGTTTGTTAAACTCAACCAATCTTTTCACTGTGTCCTTTGAGTAACGTTCCCACCAACTGTAAATTGAAAATAATGGTTTGCAAATTTTGCCATGCTTTGAACAATAGTAGATATTACTTATAGGTTCAAGTAAAGTTGCCAGATCAGCATGTGTAGTTGCTCTGCAAGTCCTAACTGTTCTGCTTAAAATTATGCTGATAATTTTTTTCGTTGATGGGTTATTAATCTTCTTCACCAGGTCAAAAACAAAATCAATTTCGTTTCTCACCGGCTTTAAATACCATTTTCCTAAAAATGTTTCCTGAGTGTTTTGCTTTATTGAAATTTTGTATTCAGCAACCAACTTGTCAAAGATTGGTTGAAACTCTTTTACTTTTTCTACGGCATATTCAAACTCATTTATCTTTTTTTCCTTTAGCCAATGTTTAAATTCAGGTGAAGGAAAATATTTATTATTGTGTGTGTTCAATTCCTCAAGTAATCTTTCTTCAAACCTGATGTTGGAACTATCTGCAATAAACTGTTTCAACTTATTTGAAATATTGTTCAACTCCAACTGAACATCGGGTAAATTATACTTAGTAATTTTTGCATTTGAAATTTGAGTGTTGAAAGCCGAAATATCAATACCAACGGCATTGATGCCTAATTCATTTGCCTGAACCAATGTTGTTCCGCTACCGCAAAATGGGTCAAGAACAATATCGCCTTTCTTGAAGTAGGTCTGTTTTTTAAATTCGTCGGTATGTTCATCCAGAAAATACTCAACCAACTGCGGAATGTATTTTCCCTTGTATGGATGCAGACGATGAACATGTTTTGTTGTATCCGTTTCTTTTAGGTAGTCAAACGAAAGATGCCAATTTAAGTCATTACCTAATTGCTCTTTCCAGTCTATTTCTCTTTTGCCGTAAAACGATTCGTAATATTTTATTAGATCTTCTTTCTTAATTTGAGAATTGCCATTTTCGCCTATCTTCCTTATTTTTCCATAGCTAATCAAATAGGAAATGTTTGAAGTTGTCACATCTTTTTTAAGATATTCCGATGCCAAAACACTCGCTTCTTTTATTGTCAAAAGTTCACTCATATTTTTTCTTTTTCAATGCATCAAAGGTAGGCAAATTTCAGAATTGAGTTTGGTTTAAATTTAAAAAGTATTCACTCGGGTACTCTGCATTGTTGTCTGCAGGAATATTAAAAAATTGTTCTTCAAAGGAGTTAGTCCAAATGTAGCTTTGGATATTTCTGCTGTTAATATTGCATATTCAATTTGTTCTCTTACTCCTCGTTTTTTCCATTCATCTGTTAATTCATCACGTATTGCAATACTACGCATTCGTTTTTCTATCCAGTCATCAGAATAACCTTTTGCTTTGTAAATCTCTCTTGCTCTTTTTGATGCTAATTCCGGATTTTCAATTTCTTCAAGTCTTTCATAACCTACTTGGGCGAGCCAACGTTTAAAAGGTTCTGCTTTGGGCGATGGTATAGACTGAATAATTCTTAAAAGGGTCTCCGTATCGGCTACATCTGTGTCACGCATTTTACCATCTTCGGCTTGCATTTTCAACTGTCCGATTTTTTCGGACACTTCAATGTAGCCTTCTGATGTTAACTTCTTTTTTAGGTCGTTCCAGTATTTCCGGGGTCTTTGACTTTCTGTAAGTATTTCAACAACATCAATTATTGCAAAATACCATTTTTTTTCTTTTTCATTCCAATGTGTTCTAACCCGCTTTGTTTGAAAAAGTTTAATATTTGCCATTGATATAATTTTAAAGTTATTTTTATCTATCTTTCATTCCAAAGACCTCTGTAATTTTCTCTTGCTTCTTGTTGAAGTTTTACAAATACCTCCGCAAACTTAACATTTGGCGGAATAGTCATTACCATTGCATATCCATTTTTTACTATATCTGCATTTACGAATGTTCCATCTTCTAAGTAAACATAAGCAAGTGTTCTACCAAAGCGGTCAAATCTGCCAATATCAAATTCCAATTTTACTTTTTTATCTTTTAGCAATTTTTTCAAATATTCCTTTGCCTCCTTACCATAATATTCAACTTCTTTACGACCGGTTTTTCTCGATTCAGGAGCATTAACACCAATGAGCCGTATTTTAACTCCTTTTTCTGCGCCATCATCAACCCAAAAGGTATCTCCATCAATAACTTTTTTAACGGATAAATAACCATCAAGATTATCACGATTGCTTTTTGAATTGCATGAAATATCAAGTACTGTCAAAGTTATAAAAAATATGAGTACTAATATTCGTTGCATTTATTCAAAAATAATTTCTCCTTTGTTATAATCAATTGAAATTTTGCCGAATTTGTCAAGGGCTGATTGCCCCAATAATAAAGGAGCATCCAAGTTATTAACTACTGATGCTTCAACATTATTTAAGGTTTTATTACCGATTTTGACTTCTTTAAGATTTATAATTGTGCCTTCAGAAATATTTCCGGTTGCATCTATAAAATTTTGCGTTCCTTTTATATCAGAGATCGAAAGTTTGCCCTGCTTGTATAAAAAGTTTGCTTCGGTTAAGGATATAGAAATTGAAGATGCACCGGTATCAAATATGAAATACATTTTCACGCCATTGACTACAATAGGGATTTGATAAACGCCATTTATTTTTTCCATTTTGATGATGTTGCTATTACGATTTGAGTTGTTATCTGAAATGCTGTTATTAGCACGTTCTTGTTTTGGAGGTTCAGTAGTGTTCAGATGGCGGCGGCCTGATTTTGAGCAACTATCACAGGATGAAAATAAAATTAAAATAAATAGTATATAAATCAATAATTTCATAAAACTTTATTATTTTAAATCACCTATTTTTGGTATAATATGAATAAGAAACCGCTGATTCAATTTATTATTTGCATCATCGGGCAGCATTCTCAAAGAACCTGCTTTTCCACTTCCGGAAATAATTACATCACAATAATCTTTATTAAAATAAATTTTTGATTTAGACCAGAATTTAACTAATGTTAAAGCTCGTTCATAACTAAGCTCATAGTTTTTTGGATATAAATCATTTGACGCCTGTCCTTCTATAATTAATAAGTATTTTAACCCCATTTTATTATAAGCATCCTCAATAAAATCTCTAATAACTTCACCAGCTTTTTGTAGTTCCTTTTGAGTTGCAGGTGGAATATCTTTTATATTAGAACTACCTCTCTGAAATGCAACATTTATTTTTAAAATATGTTTCTTAAATTCTGTCCGATACTCGAAATATGATGTATCAATATATTCTATTGCTTTTTGAATTTCTTTAAATTTTTTAACTTGAATATCACTTTCTAAGAGGCGTTTGTTCTTTTC
>JACQWN010000113.1:2056-2707 GCA_016209245.1 Bacteroidia bacterium | reverse complement strand
CCCAGGCGATTTTGCTTATTGAAAGCCCGAATAAATTACAGAAATCGAATGCAGGGGCTTACGGCCCATTCCAATTGATGAAATATGTCGCAAGAAAATACGGTGGTCTTACAGTCTCAAAACGGATGGATGAGCGTAAGGATTTGTACAAGTCTGCTTTTACCGCATCTCAATATCTGAAAAAAGTATGCATTCCGCAAACCAAAAATATTTTAGATAATTTCTGTATCGCCTATTCCGAGCAGGAGCTTTGGTTTAAATTGCTTGTCATGCATGTTTATCATGCCGGTTATGGAAATGTTGGAAATGTTCTTAGTGTAATAAGTCCTACTGAAGGTGGTTTTTCTTTAATTTTTAAAATCTGGAAAACAGAAGCAGGTACTTTTAAAAACGCTTCACAAAATTATTCACAGGTTTTATTAGCCGCTTTAATGGAATTTCATAAAATCGTTTATACGGAATCAAAAGATATCAGGCCGGGAGATAATTCGCAGGCATATATGATATCGCCCACATTTGAATAGGTATACCCAAAGAAATCAGGTTTGCAAAAATAATTTTAATCTAAAAATCAACAAATATCTTTTAATATCAATTAATATCAGATATTTATTGATATTTGCTTCGCGATATTAGTTGATATTTTTTTGC
>JACQWN010000113.1:0-2045 GCA_016209245.1 Bacteroidia bacterium | reverse complement strand
TCTTTTAATATCAATTAATATCAGATATTTATTGATATTTGCTTCGCGATATTAGTTGATATTTTTTTGCAAATTCGTTTTCTTTCAGTATAATCCGGAAATAATTTCAAAAATCCTTTTCCTCATCATATTCGACCATGTAAGTTTTGATTTCTATATTATTAATTAACTCCGTCATTTTTTGCGGTGATTTGGAATAATCCACATTATTTGGAACAAACACTATGTAAATACCTTCTTTTACACCGATAGTTTTGCAATAATATGCGAGCTGGGCTTTACCTTTATTAATTCTTAATATATTCCTGAAAATTTTTGTTTCGATTACGCATTCATACCCGTGAAAGTTAATAATCAGGTCGCTTCTTCCCAGCCCGGTATGAGGTTCAAGATAACTTTTCCCGTCAAATTCCTGTAAAATATACTGGATAAATGTTTCAAAGCTATAAATCAGGGCGGCTTCTTTTATGGTTTTATAATTTCCCGCATCATCTTTTTCCATGAAATACTTAAAGCTGCGGCGTTTTACATAATTCCTGTATCCTTCCATCAGCTTGTCGAAATTCAATTTATAATCGGCAGTAACTACTTCTTCCAATGATATTTTCCTGAAAAAATGGTCTGTCTCGCCATTTTCATAAGGATAAAAGCAATCGTACAGACATTTCTTATAAAGCGGAACCCAAAATTGCACATTGCCTTTATTGTCCTTTCTTATAATTCCGTTGGTATAAAGCTCTTTAATAGCCGGCCGGTTTATTCTGAATTTTATATCTTTATCCTGAAATAATAATTCCTCGACAAATTTTCGGTTGTTATTCGCCTTATTGATAATGTTTGAAATGTTTTTATCAATAGCTTCGGTCAGATACCAATCTTCGGCTTTGAGGTAATCGTTGTAATTGATTTTTTTCTTACCGGGGTTATTTTCAACAAGCTTCCAAGCAAATCCGTTGACAAGACCCGGTTGTCCGGCTGTAATATCTGCAATTTTTTCCTTAACCTTTTTATCAAACAACTGGCCTGTTTCTTTTTCATGCTGCTCAAGAAGCTCATAAACTTCATGCTTTGTAAAATAAGTAACATCGAGGTTGTCGGCGATGTTGAACGGGCTCGCTTTATCCTGTACAACACCGACAATATTAGATACACCAACAAGGATTACGCTCTTTAAACAATGCGATTGGCGTGAATGGTATGCTTTTCTAATCGGATGTAAAAAAGTACCAAAATATTTCGGATTTATACCTTCTACTTCATCAATTATCAGAACATTTTTTGGGTCATGTTGTAGCTCAATTCTATAAAAAAGGTCTGAAATATCGGATTCAGGAAAATTTGTTGACCAAAATTTATTCATTTCCCCTGTTAAATTCCTAATAAAAGTTTCTTCGGGTGTCTGTTTGAAACTTTCAAAATTAATATGTGCAACCTTATAACCATTTTTACTCAAATGTTCAGCAAGCTGGCTGAAATATGTGCTTTTTCCTGTTTGCCGTGGCGCCCAAATCGTGAAGTATCTCTCGTTTTTTACCAGCTCCATTCCTTTGGCGATTAATTTTTTCCGGTAAAGGGTATAGTGATGTTTAGATATATTTGGGCCGGATGTATTAAAATATCTCATAAATTTTTTTTTTTTTTTTAAAGATACTGGAAATAGTTTTAATATCAAAACGATTCATTTACCCATTTCCTATACCACAACTCCATCACAGCTACCTTCCAAAGCCGCCAGTGGTCTTTGATACTTAACCAATTATTAATGGTATCTTTTTTAATGATTTTATTCTTTATTAAATTTCCTTCAAGAATGATTTTTTTGTACCATTCAAAATTTTGATAATAGGAATCAGGACCTACAAAACCTTGTTTAGGACGGGATAAAATTTTCTCCGGCAGATGGTCTTTGATATTCCTGTAAAGCAAATATTTTTGTTCATTCTTTTTGAAATATACATTCTCATTCAAACTTAAAATAAATTCAACAAGCTCATGGTCTAAATAAGGGACTCTGACTGCAAGTGAACACGCCATGCTTGCCCTGT
>JACQWN010000112.1 GCA_016209245.1 Bacteroidia bacterium | reverse complement strand
GCAAAGCTTAAAATTAGAGAATTTGTTCTTATTTCTGAAAAAGCTGATACGAGCAGGAGAATTGTTTTAAATTCAGATATTCTTAATATGGAGCTAAAAGGAAACTACAAATTAATACCTTTTATTAAATCGGCTGAAAGAATTTTATATAAAATTTTCCCTTCTTTGCTTCCCGATAAATATGCCATGACAAGTATTGATACAGTTAACAATCTTTCTTTTAATATTCAGTTCAAAAATTTCAATGATGTTTGCAAACTTATTCTTCCTGAAATTAAAATAGCTCCTAATTCGCTTATTCGGGGGAATATTAATACTGCATCTGAATCATTTGAAATTAATGGAGAAATCGGACAATTGGCATATAGTGAAAATATTATTAATGACCTTTCATTTGATATTATTTTAAAAAATAAGCTGTTTACGACAAAAACTTTAAGTAAACGGCTGCAAATCGGAGAAAGCATGGCGCTGAACAATTTTGAATTTAATATAGAAGGATATAACGATAGCTTATTGGTGGACTTTCATTGGATAAACCGTGATTCTTTAGTTTACTCAGGCGATATTGCGGCATTAACGAACCTTATTAAAATTCCCGGACATGCTTCTCCCGGTCTAAGGTTTAAGCTGATACCTTCGGAAATTGTTTTTGCCGATGAAGCTATGTCGCTTGACCAAAGTATTATTGAAATTGATACTACAACAATTAAGATTCGTTCTTTTACTATCAGCAAAAAAGAACAGTATTTGAATATATATGGTTCAATTTCAAATAATGAAAATGACAGTCTTTATATTAAATTTAACAAGGTCAATTTATCTCAGATTAATTATTTGACTGCCGGCAGCGGTATGGTTTTTAACGGAACTTTAGACGGAACTGCAAGCTTATCGAATATTTATAAAACGCCGGTATTTTATTCAAGCTTGGATATTACAAAATTTAATGTGAATAATGATGATCTTGGCGATGTTGACCTTATATCTAATTGGGATGCGGGCAATAATAAAATAAATCTGATATTCAGATTAAAATCAGGGAGAATTGAGCCATTTGTTATGGCCGGCAGCTATACTCCTGAAAATAAAAAGCTGGATTTCGGAATCACTCTCGACCGGTTTAATCTTGAGATTTTTGCTCCCTATATTTCAAATACCTTGTCTAATCTTAAAGGCCGGCTGAATGCAAATCTTGAGCTTAAAGGAACGCTTGATAATCCTGAGCTTAACGGCAGGGTTCAGGTGCAAAGAGGTTCGTTTATTGTAAACTATTTGAATACAAGATATAATTTTACCAATTATTTTAATATATCAAAGTCGACTATTCAATTTGAAGACATGCTCATTTATGATGAAAAAGGGCATTCGGCAACTGCAAATGGAACAATCTTCCACAATAATTTTAAAGATATAAATTTCGATGTAACATTAAAAGCCGATAATTTTCTTTTTCTGAATACAACTGAAAAAGAAAATCCCGATTATTACGGAACGGCAATAGCTTCAGGAGTTATCAATCTTACAGGAAGCACAAATAATCTGATTATTAATATTTCGGCAAAAACCGAAGGTGATACCCAGTTTTATATTCCTCTTTCTGCCGGTGAAGATATTTCCGAATCTGATTTTATTTCATTTGTAAATAAGACATATCAGGATAAGCCGGAAGAGGAAAAAAAGGAAGAATTAACCGGCATGCAATTAAATTTTGAGCTTGAAGTGACTCCTGATGCAGAAGTTCAGATTATTTTCGACTCGAAAGTAGGTGATATAATTCGCGCTGTCGGGTATGCAAATCTGAAAATGGAGATTAATACGCTTGGCGATTTTAATATGTACGGCGATTATATAATTGAAAACGGGGATTATTTATTTACTTTAAAAAATGTAATAAATAAAAGATTTGATATTGAAAAGGGGGGAACGATAAAATGGAATGGAAATCCTGAAGAGGCAAATCTTGATTTGAATGCTGTTTACCGGCTAAAGGCGCCTTTATTTGACTTAATGGCGGGCCTTCAGCTCGATACGGCAGAAAAAGAAAAATATAAACGGAGATTTCCTGTAGAATGCCAGCTTAATGTAACACACACAATAACCAATCCTGAAATGGCATTTAATATCAATGTTCCTCAGGCCGATGATAAAGTAAACAGCATTATTCAAGGGCTGCCTGAAGAAGAAAAGAACAAGCAATTACTTTCGCTGCTTATATTGAATCGTTTTTATACGCCATCGTATCTTCGCGGACAAGGGCCTTCGGAAACCGGTTCTGCCGGAGCAGTAGGTGTTACATCAAGCGAGTTGCTTTCGAACCAATTAAGCCATTGGCTTTCACAAATCAGCAATGACTTTGACATAGGCGTAAATTACCGCGCCGGCGACGAGATAACTAATGATGAGCTTGAAGTGGCACTTTCAACACAGTTATTTAACGACCGTGTTAGTATTAATGGTAATGTCGGTGTCGGAGGGCAACAGCAAAACACAAGCGGTTTGGTCGGCGATTTCGATGTCAATGTCAAGCTCAATAAAAGCGGGAAACTGCGACTGAAGGCATTTACCCGTTCAAACGAAGAGATGCTGTATGAAAATTCACCATATACACAAGGAATCGGACTTTTTTTCAGGGAGGATTTCAATTCATATAAAGATATTTTAAAAAAGAATTAAAATAAGAACAGAGTTTATATTCATATAAATCAATTAATCAGGATTAGTATCTACAAAAATCTAAAAATCGGTCATTCAATAACTATCTTCTTTGCAAACACCGCATTCCCGTAATACAGCCGTATTATATAATTCCCGTTTGCAAACCCCGATACGTCAATACGGTCAGTACCCAAAGCAGTGAAGGTATAGGTCGTTTTCCCGTCAATAGATACTATTTCTACTTTTTGAAGGAAGCCGCCGGGTGACAGGATGTTCAGGTATTTGTGCACCGGATTAGGGAAGATTGTAATTTCAGACGTTAATTCGTTATAGGCAACCGAAACTGGAACTTCATGCAGTTTTGCAACAAACATATCAGAGGTGCCATTACCATAGCTTATTACATTTTGATTGCCGAACCATGCCGTATCGTAAAAACGACCTGTAATATAGAAATTATTACTATTATCGCGGGCAATGGAGTAACTATAATCGCCATATACATCGTTTGCAAATTTGAGCCATTGCAAGCCGCCGTTTTTATTTACTTTCATAACGAATAAATCGTAATTACCGGCGCTATATTGAGTGTACCCGTCATAAAGCAAGCTGTCTCTGAAATAGCCGGTAATATATAGGTTATTGTCATTATCACAAACCATTGAATTTTTCCAAAATGAAGGAGTGTAACCCACTTTTACCCCGATAGTTTTAGCCCATAAAACTCGCCTGCCGGGTTTAGCTTTGCTAAGTAATAATCAGTATTTCCATAGCAATTAACAGTAATGTCACCAAAAGTAGCTTGTGTGGAATATAACAATCCTGTGACATAAACATTATTCTCGTAATCGCATGTCACTGATATACCATGGTCATTAAGGTTTCCGCCCATTGTTCGGACCCACAAAAAATTACCAACCGTGTCGTATTTGGCTATATAAGCATCCAGGTTGCCGCTGATATTCAGTACCGTATCCCCAAAAGCAGGATCTATCCCTATAATACCTGTAATATAGATAAAGCCGTCGTTACTTACAGCTATTCCCCGGGTTACATCCCATCCGCTGCCCCCGGCCTGCCGGAACCAATTATAATTTCCGTTTAAATCCATGCTGTATATCAGGATATCACTGCCTCCTTTACATATCATGGTAAGAGAATCATTAAAAACGGTATCTCTGAACTCGCCGCATATATAAATATTATTGTTATAACAGGCAATATCTATATTAGCGTCAAGCTCAATACCCCCGCCTGATTTTGTCCATTGTAAATTGCCATTTTTATCGTATTTTCCGGTAAAAAAATCGCTGCTCCCATTACTGACAAGTGAATCGTTATCAGCAAAAACTGTATCTGCAAAAAATCCTGCTATGTATATGTTTTCTTCCGAATCTGTTGTTAAACTTGAAGAACCGGAAACATCTGTCCCTGCTATTTTCTTTACCCATAGAAAGTTGCCGAAACTGTCAATTTTTGTAATATACGCGCCTCCGTAAATGCTCATGCTGTTTATGCTGTAATTCCCGAAATAAGCGGTCTCGTTGTAATCGCCGCATAAAATAATGTAGCCTTCATCATCGCAGGTAACAGAATTACCCGAATCGTAGCTGTAACCGCCGCCGTGTACAGCCCATTCCCAGTTGACCGTTTGTGCGTAATCTAAGTGGCTTAAAAGGAGCGGTAAAAGATATGCTAATAATTTTTTCATGGTTATGAATAATAAATTAAAATGATCTTTTTTACAAATATAACATTCCCTGCGTAAAGCCTCAGCAAATACATTCCATCCGGTAAGCCGGAAACGCCCAGCCGGTTCAGATTTTGAGCGTAAGTACGCAAAATATTACCATTAATACCGACAATTTCAGCTTTTTCAAATTGAAGGCTGGGGTTTCCAATGTTTACATAATCAGTAGCCGGGTTCGGATAAACAGATATATCCAGCGTAGCGGTTGTTTCATTGTACCTGACCGAAACCGGTTCTTCATG
>JACQWN010000111.1:3059-3801 GCA_016209245.1 Bacteroidia bacterium | reverse complement strand
TTGTAAAGCTTATTGGCAGCGATGGAACAATGTTTAAGGACACTACCGATGAAAAAGGTATTTTCAAATTTAAGCTGAAGCCGAATACCGATTATATATTTATCGCTTCCAAAGAAGGATACCTTAATTCCAAAGGTATTGCTTCAACCGATAGTCTTGAACGCAGCAAAGATTTAACCGCAGAGCTTTTTTTGAAACCGACAAAAGATCCGATTAAGCTCGATAACATTCATTATGATTTCGGAAGTGCGGAATTAAGACCTGAATCTAAAATCGAATTGAATAAGCTTGTCGAAATTCTTAATGATAATCCTAATATTATTATTGAGCTTGCTTCTCATTCTGATATGGTCGGCGATGAGCATTTCAATCTTGAGCTCTCGCAAAAAAGAGCCGAATCGGCTGTTAATTATTTAATCGAAAAAGGAGTAGTTCATGAACGGCTTATTCCAAAAGGGTATGGAGAATCAACTCCAAAAGTAATTGATAAGAAATATGCAGCACGTTTCACGTTTTTAAAGGAAGGAGATATTCTTAATGAAGAGCTTATCAACCGGCTCACCGAAGAACAGAAGGAAATCGTAAATCAAATAAACCGCAGAACTGAATTTCAGGTAACATCGAATAAATATATTTCAAAATCAAAGTAATGATAGCAGCCATTTCCACAAAGGAACTATTTTTATTTTTCCTTTAATGCCAAACCATTCGGCATCTATTGTATTTTCAGCAAGATTGTTTA
>JACQWN010000111.1:0-3014 GCA_016209245.1 Bacteroidia bacterium | reverse complement strand
AGATTGTTTATCAGCAGTAAATCTTTACATTTCAATTCCTTTGAGGCAGTTAGCAAAGCTCTGATTTCACGTTTCAATGTTTCTGGATCGCTTATATCATAACAAACCTGAATAAGCTGAAATATTTTTAACTCATCTTTTATTACAAAATCAACTTCATAACCGTTTTGTATGGATTTCCAATAATAAACATTTTGGTTTCGTCGAAATAACTCTTGTGCGACAGTTGTTTCAAACAACCATCCAGGGTCTCCTGAATATCTTGTCGAAATATAATTGATAAATGAATTATCAACACAATATATCTTACGTGGATGCTGATATTCATCTTTTATCTTGTATGAAAAGCATGATAAATATTTGAAAAAATAAGCGTTTTCAATATATGAAAGATATTCCGCTATAGTATTTTTACCGACTTTAATTTGCAGGCTTTTTATAGTATTTGATAATTTAGATAGAGTGATAATTTTACTATTCAACAATAATTTAATCAGCGCTTTTAAAGCTTCTGAATTTCTGATATTAAATTTTTCAAAAATATCACGGCTTATTACAGTTTTGAAATAAGATTGACATATTTCTTCTTTAAATGATTCATCAGAAAGCGCTATTTCAGGAAGACTGCCGGTAAATATAAATTCGTTCAGGAGTGAAAGTAACTCGGCTTTTCCGGAAGAAGTAACCTGAATTGTTTCTAAATCATATTTAAAATTTTTGAAATGAAGAAATTCTTTAAAATTTAAAGGGCGTATATGTTTTTCAATAAATCTTCCCCGTAACTCAGTTGGAATTTCAACAACTGATATTTTAGAATTGGAACCAGTAATTACAAGTTTAATTTCGGTTGTGTCGTGAATTCTTCTTAACCATTTGCTCCAGTTTGGTATAACCTGAATTTCGTCAAGAAATAAAAATACCGGTTCTGTTTTGAATAATTCCTTTATTGCAGGTAGTAATTGTGTCAAAAAATCTGTTTCTATTGGAATCCGTTCGTCTTCAAAGTTTATATAAATAATTTGTTTCCGGGAATAAATTTTTAATAATTCCTGAATATATCCGTACAAAATAAAAGTTTTGCCGGTTCTGCGAAAACCTGTAAGTACAATTATTTTATTTGGAGCTTTTTCAAAATATTTTTCTAATGAAAATTCACGATTCTTTACTGATGGTAATTTCCTTTCTAACCAACTTCCGAGTATTTGAAATATTTGAGTTTTCATAATTATTAATTTAATGTTAATATTTAGGTCAATGTTATTTCATACAAATTATTCCATCGAAGTACGAATTTTTTACGAATATACTAATTACGAATTCGCCAGCCATTTCGTAATTCGTAAGTTCGTATATTTTTCGTACTTCGGTGGGATAAAAATGCTCCCAACCTAAATAAGTACAATTAAATAGCACAAAATTATATAAAATTGTTCTATATATAAAACAATTATGTATAAAATTGATTTTTTTTAGAAAATTATATGAAATCCTCCGAAAATACTGGCATTATAAGTATATTCAGGAGCGATAAATCCGGGAAGGTTCTCGGTTCCGAGCAAAATATGTCCCCAATCTGAAAAGGCAGCTTCAAGTATAATTCCGGTTTGAAAATTACTGTATCCTCCATAAGCGATATGCAGGGAAGCATTAAGTTTTTCCAGAACGGAATATCTGATTTGTCCATATATTACAGGCAACCGGGCATTTGAATTAAATAATGCGCAGACTCCGAGCGTTGCGTTCAATTTATCATTCAGGAATTGCTTGCCAAATGAAATATTCATCCGTTCAGGAAGAACACCGGAGTAATTATCATATTTAGCTAACTCCATATATCTGGAACGTAGCGTGTCTTCTCCTAATTGCAGGGTATTGACCGAATCAATATCAATAATATGCTCCATAACCATGTCTTCATAATGAAAAGTAGTATCCACGGGAACTATCATTGTTTTTTTGTTCCATTGTATATAACCAAGATGATTGATTGATATGTTTACATTATATTTATGAACCTTGTTCAGATAATCAATATAAAAATTCAAAGTGCCACCTATACCATTAAAATCAGATATTTTTTTCTTTGCCGAGTCTGAAGAGAAATATATTCCTTTGACATTAAAGTCGAGATAAGCCCCATTTTCTTCAGTAAACAGCGAACCTTCCTTGATATACAGGTAATTGAATTTTTGTCCTTTAATGAGAGATAAACCTGCATAATAAGTAGTTTTTCCATCAGGGCTTTCTTGTTGCTTAAATAATCCAAGTTGCAGTTCCTGATAACGGATACAATTATAAATAGTATTTGAAAAATCAACAGTCTGGCCGGCATACATATTATTTCTATAAAAAATCAAATTGTACAACTCATCAGAAAACCGTGCATCTTCATGAAAATGATCATATAAACCGACTCTGATTCCCAATGAGTCAATTCCGAAAAGACTATCGGAAAGACATGCATAAAACAAACTAATATCCTGCAACAGGCCAACATAATTATTGTTCTTCAGCTTGTTGCTTTCTTTCATTTCTGTGGAAATATAGTCTCCTTTATACAAAGAGTACATGAACTTATTATTCAGCCCTGTTGAGCCTGCATAACCATTATAAAACCCCCCTGCGACAGATTGCTTTGGTTCTATATTGTTTAAAGCTGAATAATTATGATAGTCAACGCTCTGTCCTTTAATCAGGGTGATAATTCCAAAAATGCTTAATAAAGTTAAAATTTGTATTTTCATTTTGATTTTTTTGACGGCAAAAATAGAAAATTTTTGTTACTATTTAGGGCATTTTTCAAAATGCCTATTTTTTAGTTTACAATTTTAATAAAAATAGTGACAAAAGAAAACACCTTTGAGTATTGGCGTACTCACCCCCTCGGTCCCCCTCTCTACGAGCAGAGAGGGGGATGATACTAACGTATTATAACAAAGAGTCATCAATATTTCAAATAACTTGTAGTGATCCTGCGTTGCATTGAGCCTGTCGAAATGTCGAACTATACGGAT
>JACQWN010000016.1 GCA_016209245.1 Bacteroidia bacterium | reverse complement strand
AATCCTGAAAAGACCGGTTTTGCTCATTTGTTCGAGCATTTAATGTTTGGCGGTTCGGTAAATATTCCCTCGTATGATAAACCATTGCAGAAAGCGGGCGGAGAAAATAATGCTTTTACAAATAATGATTTTACTGATTATTATTTAACCATTCCGGCAGAGAATCTTGAAACTGGTTTTTGGCTTGAATCCGACCGCATGCTTTGTCTTGATTTTTCCGAAAGGAGTCTTGAGGTTCAAAAAAATGTTGTAATCGAAGAGTTCAAGCAAAGATATCTTAATCAGCCGTATGGCGATATTTGGCTTCTGATAAGGCCTCTTGCATATAAGAAACATCCGTATCAGTGGGATACTATTGGAAAAGACATTTCACATATTGAAAATGCCTCGCTTAGCGATGTAAAGGATTTCTTTTACCGCTATTATGCTCCGAATAATGCCATTTTGTGTGTTGCGGGAAATATAGAAATTGAACAAGTAAAACATTTAACGGAAAAATGGTTCGGTATGATTGAAAAACGGAATGTACCGCAAAGAAATTTGACGCAGGAGCCTCTCCAGAAAGAACAACGGAAGCATGAAGTGACCCGGGATGTTCCTTTTGATGCTATCTTCAAAGTATATCACATGTGCAGCAGAACCGACACCGGTTTTTATGCGGCTGATTTATTATCCGATATTCTTTCAGGCGGTCAATCGTCAAGATTATATCAATCGCTGGTAAAGGAAAAGAAACTTTTTGGCGAAATCAATGCATACATTTTGGGAACTCTGGAGCCGGGCTTGTTTGTAATTACAGGTAAATTATTGGAAAGAGTTAATATGAATGAAGCGGAAAGAGCTATCGAGAATGAGATTGAACAACTTTCGACTCATGCTATCAGTAGTATTGAATTGGAAAAAGTTAAAAATAAAGCTGAAACTGCATTTGCCGGATTTAACATAAATGTGCTAAACAAAGCCATGAACCTGGCTTCTTATGAATTAACAGGTGATGCAGAAGACCTTAATAAAGAAATAGAAAAATATTCTTCGGTTACAATCGCAAACACCAGAGATACAGCAGGAAAAATATTTCAGCCCGAAAATTGTTCTACATTGTATTATTATTCTGAAAAATAAATGTTACTATTCATCCCTATGGATAATTTTCATTATCCCACCGAATTACGAATTTTTTACGAACTTACGAACTACGAACATCACCTCATTGAACTATGGACTTATTCGTAGTTCGTAAGTTCGTATTTTTTTCGTACTTCGATGGGGTGGATAGTAACTAATTTTTTCTACCTTATTATAGTAACCGTTCCCACAAATGGTTCCATTCCATTTATTTTCAAATCAACAATGTACATATATGGGCCAATAGGTAATTTTTTACCATTTTTGGTTGTGCCGTCCCACTCTTGAAGATAACCTTTGGATTCAAATAGCTTATCGCCCCAGCGGTTAAAAATTTGTACCTCGGCATCATGATAGAATTGAATTCCTCTGATTTCCCATGTATCATTATAACTATCGTTATTAGGCGAAAACGCAGAAGGGATAAACAAGCAGACAACAGGATTTTTGTAAACGGTTATTGATTCGGTTTGCGTACAACTGTGATTATCAGTTACCGTTACATGATAAGTGTTACCAATTAAATTAGAAAGAATTGAATCAACATCTGTCGAGCCTCCCCATTCATAACTGTATGGTCTTGTGCCCCCCGAAACGTCTAAAATTATTTTTCCGTCGTCGGCATCAAAACAGCTTGTGGAATCCGTATCGTATTCAATTAAAATCTCCGTAGGTTGTCCAATAGTAACAGGAATAACTTCACTGCAGGAATTTGCATCTGCAACCGTCACCAGATAAGTTCCTGCCGATAATCCGTTTGCAGTGTGTCCTGTATTTCCCGGAGGGTCAGGCCAGATATAAGAATGGCTGCCTGTGCCGCCCGACGACCAGACTGTTGCTGACCCGTCAGCTCCGGCAAAACAGCTAACTTTACTTGTTGAAGTAATGCCTGTAGTTATTTCAGAAGGTGCAAAAATCATTATGCTGTCGTTTATTATACATATATTATTATCAATAATAACTATATAATAATATATATCGGGAGAAAGACCTGTAACGGTCGGTGTGGTTGTCGAGTTGTTATCACTCCAGTAAATTGAATATGGTTGTGTTCCGCCGGTAACGAGCGCAGTGGCTTGGCCGTCATTGGTTTCATGACATGATGTGCTGTCACCTGTTATTGTAACAGATAGCTGAGCCGGTTCAGTAATGATAATAACGTCGAAATCCTGACATCCGTTTCCATCGGTTACTACAATCGTATAAAGGCCTGCGGAAAGATTATAAATAGTATCGTTGGTCGAGCCGGTTGGAGTCCAAACGTAAGATACCGGAGGTTCGGCATCGGTTATAGTTATCCAGGCAATACCATTATCATTGCCTTTACAATTTATATTTATACTATCTAATGTAAACCCCGGAAGAGGATTTACTGTTACAGTTACGCTGTCATTATCAGTACAGCCGTAAATATTTGTCACAACAACATTATAGTCTGTTGTTGTTGCAGGAGATGCTTCCGGATTTGCAATTGTATCGTTACTTAAACCGGTGCCGGGTATCCAAAGGTATGTAATACCTCCTGATGCATTCAGAATTGTGCTTGATTCGACGCATATTTCTTTATCAGGTCCGGCATTAGCAATAGGATTAATATAAACATGAACTTCAACCGAAGCAGCATCCCAGCAACCAGTAGAGGAGTTAGTAACCGTAACATAAAAATATGTATCCACAGATACCAACTGTGCTATTGCAGATATAGTTGCGCCTGTATTCCATAAATATTCATCGCCGCCTGATGCAAAAAGAAATACGCTGTCTTTCTGGCATATATCGGTGTCGCCTGTAATTTCAGCATCAGGGTTTGGATTTATCGTAACCGGAAAACTTACAGAAACTCCATCACCGCAATCGTTAGTTCCATAGACGGTAATATTTCCGGAACTTGCTCCCAGTGCGAAGTTCACAACAATCACATTTGTATTTGACTGGCCGATGATTGTAGCCCCTGCCGGAACCGTCCATTGATAGCCGGTTGCATAATTAATTTCGGGAATAGAGTAAACGACACCGGTTGCACCTTCGCAAACTTCCCCGGTGCCGGTAATATTGCCTGGAGCTACCGGTAATGGTTTTACATAAACGGCAAAAGGTGCAGAAACAACTCCGTCACCGCATACGTTTGATGCATATACAGTTACATTACCGGATGCAGCCGAATTGGAGAAATTTACGATTATAGTATCTGTTCCATCGCCGGAAACTATTGTGGCTCCGGTCGGAATCGTCCAAACATAATCAATCGCATAAGAGACCGAATCAATTGTAAACATAACGTTTTCTTCACCCTGACATACCGTATCGGTTCCTGAAATCAATCCTGCATCGGCAGGAACTGTCAATGCGATGATTGACAGAGTTGCGGGAAGTCCGTCGCCACATTCGTTGATTCCGTAAACTGTAATATCTCCCGAGCTTGCATTGATATCAAAATCAACCGTAATACTGTTGGTACTATCACCAGAAATAATTGTAGCGCCCGAAGGTAACGACCAAATATAAGCATCTGCGTTAGGGATAACGGGAACGAAATAAATCAATCCCGATGTGTTTTGGCATACCATCGTATCACCGATAATGGGATCAGGTGCTTGGGGTACAGTATTCACAACTACAGGGAAAGAAGTGGAATTACCGTTTCCGCAAGTGTTAATGCCATATACGACAATATTGCCGGAAACAGCGGTATAAGAAAAATCTACGGTTATCGTCGTAGTGCTGTCACCGGTTGTAATTATCACACCTGACGGAACTTCCCATCCATAAGTTTGTGCTTCCGGGATAGCCGAAGTTGAATATGTGATTCCTTGATAATCTTGGCATACCGTATCGGTTCCGGTAATAGGACCTGCTGCATCGGGAATGACATTGACGGTTACGTCGAGATACTCGGAAGGACCGTCGCCGCACTGATTCGACGCATGTACGGCGATAGTCCCGCTTATCGCAGTATCGGAGAAATTAACAACGATAAAATTCGAATCGGCGGAACCGATGATTTCCGCTCCGTTAGGTAATTGCCATTCATAATTTATAGCGCCGGGGGCAGGAGTGACTGAATATGCAACTGATGTTTGATTCTGGCAAACGATGGTATCTCCGGTTATTGGTCCTGTTGCTTGTGGTACGTCGTTTACTTTAATGAATAAAGTAGAGGATGGTCCGCTGCCACAGAGGTTATAAGCGCTGACAGTAATATTTCCGGAAACTGCCGAGTTTGAAAAGTAAACGGTTATGCTTTGTGTACCGGCTCCGGATATAATTGTTGAACCGGTTGGAACGGTCCAATCATAACCATAAGCGCCTGTAGTACCGGGAACGGTATAAATTACAGTGTCGCCCATGCATATATCATCGTTTCCTGTAATATTTCCAGGAGATAAGGGGATAGTGGTCAGCACTATGGGATACGGTGCTGAAAAAGTACCATTTCCGCAATTGTTTGTTCCATGCACTAAGATACTCCCGGAAACACTGATGTCGGATGCATCAACAGTTATGCTGTTTGACCCGGTAACGATGGAATCGCCGGAAGGAAGATACCATACGTAGCTTACGGCATCGGTGATTAGAGGAACGGTATAGGTATAACCTGTTTGTCCCTGGCAGACAGTATCTGGTCCGGTAATTGTGCCGGGTGCAGCAGGAAGTGTGGATACAGTAACGGTGAGAGTGGATGAATTCCCGTTTCCACTTTACGGTTATCCATAAAGATGAAGGATTTCCGTCGCCGCAATCATTAACACCGTATACGGTAATATTTCCTGAAGAAGCGGTGACCGAGAAATTTACCGTTATTGAATTTGTATTTGCACCGCTTGCAATTGTTGCTCCTGACGGAAGCGCCCAGTTGTAACCGGTTGCATCAGTAACAGGAGATATAGTGTAAGTTACTCCATTCTGGCCTTGGCAAACAGGGGTAGTATCTGTAATTGCCCCTGCAGATCCAGGCAAGGGTGAACAGCAAATAATCCCTTCGGTAATTGTGATATCGTCAACATAAGCCACAAAGCTTTCGCCGGTAGAGCCGGAGAAAGTGGTGTATGCCGGTGCTTCAGGTGTAAATGAACAAGTTTCCTGAGTTGGTGTAAATGTATCTTCATTACAGCCGCTTATTCCATTAGCATCTGTTTTAATAACTCCAAAATCCCAGGCTACGACGCCAGGTCCCATATTTCCAATAACATATCCTCCGTCATTGGTTTGTTCACCGGTGCTGAAGAATTGCATTCCGGCAAAACCATTGTTATATGCCTGCGATAAAGCGACAGTATTACCTGTATTATCGGTTTTTAATAATATGCTGTACATTCCGCCAATCATATTCACCGAAAAACCAACAATTAAAATACCGCCATCGCTGGTATTCTGAATACTATGACCTTCGTCGGCAACACTAAGACCTCCTGCATAGTATCCTTTCGACAGGTTAATATTTCCATTTGCATTATTTACTTTCATTAACAACATATCGGGCAATCCTGATGCAACTGCAGTTGTATAACCGGTAACAAGGACTTCGCTTGCAGTCGAATAAGAAACATCTAATGCTCTTTCATCATCCGCATTCAAGCCATACGTTTTTATCCATTGAATTGTATTATTCGCTATATTGGTTTTGAACAACACCATATCTGCAAGTGTATCGGCGCCATTAACCTGTTCGGTATAACCTGCAAAAATATACCCGTCGGATACTTCTTCTACAGATACGCAAATATCATCGTCAACAGCGCTGATTTGAAGAGATAAATCCCATGATAGAACCCCGGAACTATTTGTTTTTAAAACATAAATATTTGCAGAATCTTTTGTGCCAAAGCTATAGGTATAACCTGTCACAATATACCCACCGTCGGATGTTTGCTTTACATAATTTCCAAAATCAGGTTCAGTACCACCGTACCTGTAACTCCAGGTAACTCCTCCGGAGGCATCCATTTTTAACAGACACAAATCGGTATAATTAACATATAAACTTAAAAGAGCCGGACTTACCTGGCCGGTCAAAATATAACCGTTGTCCGTAGTCTGTTCAATATGATTAATCATATAATTACAATCATCAATATAAGTTGGCAGAGGCCACAAATCAATTTCCACTCCATTATAACTTTTCCCCCATGAAATATCTCCGTTTGGCAGGGTTTTTACAACTGAACCTGTGAAGGTAATCCAAAAATCAGCAAGTGACGAGCCGGAAATAATGTAACCATTATCGCTTGTCTCCTGTATGCTTGAATACATATCCATCATTCCATATCCGTATGTTCTCTGGAAGGTTATCTGGGAATACGTATTCATGCAGTAAAATAAAATTACTGCAATTATGGATAGTAATGTAATATTTCTTCTCATAGGTCTTGAATTTTAAAATTAAAAAAATATTGTAGCAAAAGTAGAAAAATTTAATGTAATAATATTCAATACTTCGGTAAACTCTCCAAGAGTTGCATATAAATAAAATACAACATTCTGAAGAGCATCTTATTCCGAATGTAAATTAATAGAGCATTCAACTCTTGGAGAGTTCAGATTAACAATTATTTATAAAAATTTACCGAACTAATAAATATTAAAAATTCATCATCATTCACCAATTATCACCCACCTTCCGCCTTTTTCACCACCAATTCTTTTAAGTTTATTATGTTGTTTTAATTTTTCAATGTCTCTTTTTACGGTTATTCGTGATACATTACATAATTCAGATATTTGCTTGGTTGTAATTTTATTGTTGCCCTTTATGAACAAAAGGATATTCGTTAATCTTTCACCGTTATCGGTATCATTATCGGTATCATTATCGGTATCATTATCGGTATCATTAT
>JACQWN010000015.1:9606-13148 GCA_016209245.1 Bacteroidia bacterium | reverse complement strand
TACACGCATTGCTTCTTTATCCAGTACTGGACTTGCAGATTTCGCCACTGTAATTTCTTCAATAGTACCAGTTTCTGAAACGACAAAACTTATATAAGTTTTACCTTGTACAGCATTTTTGCGAGCAGAAACGGGATATCTGATATTTTTCTTAATAAACTCAAGAAGAGCCATTTCTCCTCCAATGAATTCGGGCATTTCTTCAACTACATATTTCACTTTATTCCCTATTAAGGTCAGCTGCCCTGTTCTATCTAAAGTATATTCTACATCTTTAACATAGACTCTGAAAGAATCTACTTCAATTCTTTCTATGCTACTAAACCATTTTCCTCCTAATAATTCATCATTTTTATCTATTATTCCACATATAGTAAAACTATCACCGTAAACATTTGTGTCAGGATTTATCATTCTAACCATAGCAAATTCAGAAAATTTCCCAGCATCATAGTTTTCTAATGGGATTTTTACGTCCCCGTTCTCATCAATATAACCATATTTTAAATCTAGTTCTACAACCGCATAACCTTCACTAAATGGTTCAGCATAATTATAAATATTTTTTATTACAACTTTACCTTTTTCATTTACAAAACCATATTTCCCCTTTTTCATGTAGACAACCAATTCTGATTTTTGAGCATGTATATTAACTGTAAAAGTCAAAATAACAATTAAGATTCCAATAAGTTTTTTCATAAAAGTTGATTTTTTATCATATGTCCTAATCGAGCCACGCAGGGAAATTTTTCCAAAGGAATGCCTTCGGCAAATCCCTGCGTTCTCACAGAGCCGTATCCCACAAAGCGGGACAAGTTATGAACCTCGTAAGTATTTATAATAATACAAAATACTTTTCAATTTTATTGATTTTATCTTCTGATAATTTTTCAAGTATTATTAAAATGCACCTATAGTAATCTTTAACCAAAATGTATCATCTTAATCAAAATTTTGTTTGTTTAAAACATATTTTTCTATATGAGATATTAGTTTTTTAAAATTTAAGACAAAAGTTGTATCAGACGAAAGTTGTCTTATCTTTTTAATATTTTCTTTATAATCCAATAATGCAATAACGGGTCATTAAAAATATATATTTTACCGGATTTGGCAATTATTCCGGATTTTATTAGTCTCTTTAAGCTTCGTGAAATGTTGATATTTTTTGTATTAATAGACGAGTATAAAGAATTTTCACCTTTTGCAAGAGAAAGAATTACAGGTATATTTTCCCTGTTTTTGCAAATTTCTTCCCATGTTTTTTCAAGATAATTTAATTCAATATACAGTAAGCGCAGTTTTATTTCTTCAATATCCTTTTTTTCAATAGCTTTTGTACTGTTGTGGAATATTATTAATTGCTGTAAGATGAGTTGTGTATAATAAGGATGTCCGAAAGTAAAATCCAGGATTGCATTGAGCCCTTGTGTTGAAATTTTATTATTAAATTCCAATAGTCGGTTTTGGATATAATGGCTGAATGCTTCCCGTTCAATAAACCCAAGATTAATTATCCGGGCAAAGCGATAAAAAGGAGATTTTGAAGTAACGAACAACTGATTCATAACTGTTTCGTAACTACCGGAAAAAATATATGATGTATGTTTTTGCAGTTGGATATGCGAACGAAATAGCTTAACAATTTTATTCCCGTCAAATTTAATAATATCACCAAATTCATCAAAGCTGACAACAATCTTATGATTGTTTCTTGATGAGAACTTTTCAATAAAATTAATGCTCTCGGTAAGTTGCTTAATTGAATCAACAGATTTATCGGCAAACGAAATAATAAACTCATAATTCTCAATTTCCTGTTTAAATTCTATATTTTTTAAGAGATATTTAATATTTCCAAGAAATCTGTTAAATGCAAAATCCAGCTTTTTATTTGCAAGAACCTCACGTGTAATGCATTCTGCAAAGTCGAAAAGCGAAGGAGCTGAAAACAAATCAATGTAGGCGGTATATGAATCTATTTTCTTTAATCTTCTTAATACTTCAAGAATAACTGAAGTTTTGCCAAACCTGCGTGGTGCAATCAGAACTATACTTTGCCCCTGAATCAATAAAGAAATAATTGTACTTATTTCTTTTTCTCTGCCTATAAGATCTTTGCCAGTGACAGGCTTACCAACAGGAAAATAATTTGTCATATATTTTTTTCTGCAAAATTATTAATTTTTACTAATAAGACAAAAGTTGTCTGAGACGAATAAAGAACCTGTAAGCGTTGAATTTCTCAATGCTTCTGCTCGCCAAATAGTGCAACATGGAGAAGTTAATATAGTCTTTCAGACAAAGACTGTTCCGGCAACATAGTTTAACCCAACTTTTGCAAGTTGGGTTAAGATTATTCCATCGAAGTACGAATTTGTTACGAACCTACGAATTACGAATCAACCCACCGGATAATTTTTTCGTAATTCGTAAGTTCGTATTTCGTTCGTACTTCGGTGGGATAATTATTTCTCCACCTAAATAGTTACCTTACTTCAATCATTTAATGTCGGTTCTTATGATACGATGAAACGATTTAGGTATCTCCATTTTAGCTATTCCTGCTGTACAATGTTCAATGCTTCGCATTATGCCAAGAAACCTGTGGTATGGGACAGAAACTAATAGGTCTTCCGGTTTATAGCCGCGAATATGCCTGCTGGTGTAATCCATCAGACTGATGTTCATCTCGCCTGTTACAACAGGATAAGCTACTGCCTGGTGGCATGTCGCTCCCGACATTTCAATCCGGGGCGGGATACCTGTATCATAGCCGTCGAGTGTAAACAATCTGCATGCCTGTTCGGGATTACAAATAAACAGAATAATATCGGGGCGAAATTCTGACTGTGCTAAAGGTGATAAAATGACATGCTCTGCAAGGCCAAGAGGCGGCGAGGTTGTTAACGCCTGTGCTCTGTGGAATGTAGCGATAGAACAGTAAAGCTTCATGCCATTGACAAGAAACTCTTTGAGTGCCTTGTCTTTCTCCCCCTTGGGACATTCACTAAGACCAAGTTGCCAGGTCCCGCCGGAACAGGCGGACGTTGAAACTGTAAAGTCAATGACCTTGCCATTACTTGCCTGCAGGAAAGCATCACATACGCGAAATTTTCCTTTTGCCGGTGAAGAAGGTGGCTTCATCGAATATGTAATAGCTACCGGATTTCCTTTAAACCCAAGAAGTTCTTTGATCTGGGCTGCGTAATTTTTCCATTCCATTGTATCTTCATTTTAAGATTTATACTGAAACTTAACAGGTTTGCAATGGTTATTGAGCAAAGTCGAAATACTACAAAGCTGTTTAGTTTCAGTTATACTGAGTATTTGAGTTTGCCTTTTTTGCAAACTCAAATAGTCGAAGTATACTTCAAAAATAATATATTTTTATGAATACATATGTAAACCCTTTCATCAATTCTTTTTATACAGCCAACTGGATAAATTTCCGCATTTTAAAATACATGACGCTCAATTGTCTTACAGACGAATTGAGGTCGCTGACTTTCGTTCGTCCACAGGACAACGAAACGTCA
>JACQWN010000015.1:8066-9598 GCA_016209245.1 Bacteroidia bacterium | reverse complement strand
GTTTTAAGTATAACAATGAATCAATCCATCCGAAACATAAAGATTCTTCCAACGCTTCATCATAAGAAATACTTCTGGTTCCGTCTTTATATTTTAATTATTCTTTCAATCCATGTATAATTTGAATTCCGAATTTTTATGAAATAAAGCCCATCTGAGAAATCAGATAAATCAATTTGTATAATATCACTCCTGAAATCAATATTATACATCTTTGGCCATCAAATCTAAGTAATTCAATATTTATTTTATCATTTTCTATTTTATTTATTTTTTCAATATTTATTAGGTCATGCGTAGGATTGGGCTTAATACCTACTCCACTTTTAAACATTTAGCCATTTTTACTGATTTTTTTCAATAAATCAAATTTGACTATTTCAATATTTTTATCATTGATTTTAATAATGCCGTCCGCTTTAAATCTGGACATTACTCTTGTGGTATTCTCTCTGGATAAACTTATTAAATCGGCCAGTTCTTGCCGGGTTAATGGTAAATTAAAATTGCAATTATTGTACATCTCGGAAAAATATAATAAAATATCTGCAAATCTGCCATTAGCTGATTTCTGGCTCTGGTTGGCAAAACGAAAAAAATTATTCAGGCTTTCTTTACAAACATAAACTAATACTTCATAAGCAAAATCGCCATTTTCTTTTATGAGTCGCTTAAATGCGCTTATGTCAATATAACAAATTTTTAAATCTTCTAAAGCCGTATATGAATAATGATTTATTTTATCGCCAAATAGGGAATGCAAGCCCAAATAAGAAAAAGGTTTAACTATCTGGATAATTTGTGTTTTTCCGGATTGACCAATAATAAATTCTTTCACATAACCTGTTTTCAAATATATAATATGAGAAACCAATGCTCCTGAACGTAAAATGGTTTCACCTTTTTTTATTTCAGATTCATAACTATTTCCATCTAACAATTCCAGTTGAGATTCATTCAGCACTGCAACAGCACAGGATTTGTCTTTGCAGCTTGTGCAGGTGCTTTTGTTTAATTTATTAAAAGGGGTGAACATAAAATGGTTTTAGGGTTTATTTATAAATTTATTTTAATAATCACAAATGATTGTGACATTAATCACATCCCACAATATAAACTGTCACAAAGGTATTAAGAAATATAAAGAAAAGAAAGGATAATTTCACAAATTTATTATTGATATAATCATTGGTTTTTATGAAAGAGAAAATCACAAACAATAATAGACGAACCTTTATCGAAAATCCTTGGGATACTTCGCATATAGCTCAGCGAAGACATGAAGCGGCTGCTCCTACCGGTTATACATATATTGGACCTTGTAAGTGTGGAAAAGAAGCTGATGCCTTGTATCAGGATTCAAACGGTAAAATTATTCATGCATGGGAATTATACCAATATGATTTACCCATACTTACAAAAGAAGCATGGGAAACGGAACTTGAGATTCTGAAAGAAGAAAAAGCGCAATTAGAGAAACGAATAGAAGAGATAGAAAGACAAATAAAACAACAAAATAATGAGGTTTAACT
>JACQWN010000015.1:0-8051 GCA_016209245.1 Bacteroidia bacterium | reverse complement strand
AGTGACAGTCCTATTTATACCCGAATCGGAAATCCAACTATACAAGCCCTTGCAAATTTAATTGCCGATTTAGAATACGGTTATGGTGGAATAGCGACTTCGTCGGGAATGGCTGCAATAACAACTATTTATATGGCTTTATTAAGCTCTGGCGACCATATTGTCAGCACCGATGCTATCTATGGACCGGCAAGAAGTTTATTGGAAGACCATTTTTCACGTTTTGGAGTTCAGGCGACTTACGTCAATACAACTGATATTTCAAATATTGAAAGAGCGATAAAGCACAACACAAAAATTTTATACATTGAGACGCCGGCTAATCCAACAATGGACATTACGGATTTAAAGGCATGTGCAAAAGTGGCAAAAGAGAAAAATATTTTGCTTGTCGCAGATAATACATTTTGCAGCCCCTGCCTGCAAAAACCGCTTGATTACGGAGCGGATACCGTCTTTCACTCAATGACTAAATTTATCAACGGGCATGCTGATATTGTTGCGGGAATCATTATTGCCAAAGAAAAAACAATCTATAATAAGCTCCGGGCAATGATGGTAAATATGGGCTGTAATATGGATCCACACCAGGCGTTTATGGTGTTAAGAGGAGTTAAAACATTAAGCATCAGAATCAAAGAAGCGCAACAAAATGCCATGAAAATAGCCGAATTTCTGGAGAAAGAACCGAAAATTTCATGGGTAAAATATCCCGGGCTAAAATCTCATCCGCAATATGAACTCGCAAAAAGACAAATGAGCGGTTTTGGCACAATAATTAGCTTTGGATTAGAAGGTGGTTATAATGCAGCCAAAATATTATTAAACAATGTTAATCTTGCGTTACTGGGTGTTTCTCTGGGCGGTGTAGAAACATTAATTCAGCACCCTGCCTCAATGACGCATGCAAAAGTCTCATACCAAGCAAAGCTGAAATCCGGAATTACCGACGATTTGATTCGCCTATCGGTGGGAATAGAAGATGTTGAGGATATTATTGAAGATTTGGCGAATGCATTAAAAAAAATAAACATTACCGGACACCCTATTTGATTCACCACTTGCATTATTTAATGCCGAATGGGATTCTTAAAGAAAAACTAATATTTCTGCCGGGATTGAAATAATTCACCTCTTTTAAAGTGGACAAATGGTCAGCATATTTCTTATCGAAAAGATTATTTGCACTCAATGCAATGCTTATATTTTGGTTTCTGAACTTGATATTTGCACCAAATCCTAAATCAAACAAACTGTAACCAGGTGTGATTTCTTCATCCGGTGCCGGGTTATTTTGAGCAAAAGCTGTCAAAGAACTAATCTTGAAATATGCGTTCTGAAAAAAGAGCAGAGTTTCCTTTTCAAATTTCAATTCGCAATGAAATTTATTTGCAGGAATAAATGGTAAATAGTCACCATTCGCTTGTTTTCCGGTCACGGAGGAGAAAGTAGTTTCAAAATGCAGCCATTTCATTTGTTCAAAATGTATATGTAATCCGGCTTCACCGCCATAAAGAACAGCATCTGATTGCATATAGCGAAATATCTTATCTCCCGTAATCATTGTGTCGCCTGTAGGCGATATGTATATATAATTGTCAATCATGTTATAAAAACCGGCAATATCAAAAGTCAGATATTTGAGGTGATAATGTCCGCTGACATCTGTTTCATAAGCATTTTGAGGAACCAGATTACGATTTCCGATTTCATACCTTAATTCATGTTTCCCGTTAGATGTAAGTTCCGCTAAATTTGGAGTCCTGTAAGCTGCCGCGATATTCGCCCGGAAAAGTAATTTTTCCGAATGATTATATGTCGCTCCGAAAGAACCGTTAAAGCTGCCATAGTTCTTGTTTATAGCTTCCCTGTAATTATAATCGGCAGGAAATCCTACCGGTCGAGTTGAAATAGTCTTATTATCATATCGAATACCGGTCTGGAGCTTTAACAGTTTGAAAAATGTATATTGTACTAAGCCAAATGCGCTGTAATTTTTTGTTTTAGCATCGGGTAGCAGAATTACTTCGGTATTGTCAAAATTTTTATTTGACTGATTCAGCCCCTGCATTCCAATAATATATTCGGATTTTTCTGAAGATGGCATATAGAATTTTGCCTCATAAGTAAGTGTTGACAGATTCATTGCTATTTCAGTCGTATCAATTCCTGCATAATGGATTAAATCAACTGACTGTAATGCCGAATTGATCTCCAGCTTGAATTTGTTTAGGAATATTTTATTTTGTGAGGATAAAACATGATTATTGAATTGTTGGTACCAGATTTCATTTTTTCTTCCTCTTACGGAGATTTGTTCTATCGTCTCATCTTCAGTTAAACCAAGTTTCTGACGGTTGTAATCATAATATAGTTTAAAAACACCTTTGTCATTAGTAAAGCCCGCATTTGCTTTAAAGGAATTCTCATTAAATCTCGAATTAGGCACAAAAACTCCCCCGCCTTGTAAAAAATCTGTATTGCTTTTTATGCCAATATGAATACCTCCGAAAACATTCTTAGATGTTCCTTTTAGTCCAATACTATTTGTAACACCAACCGTGTTTGAAAAAAGTTGCATATTATAATCGCCGATAATTTTACCGACTGGTGCCGGTTTTTCTTTTATGAAATTGATGACTCCTCCGATTGCATCTGAACCGTATAGAAGCGATGCCGGACCCTTTATTACTTCAACATTTTCAATTCCGAACTCGTCAATCCCAAGAGGATGATGGTCGGAATACTGATAGTTCTCATTACGAACGCCATTGTTTAATGTCAGTACATTATCCATTGACAGACCCCTGATGACCGGCTTGGATACCCCACTACCTTTCGAGATCATATCAACACCGGGGACAGTTGTCAATATCTCTGTGAAATTTGGTGAAACCCTGTTTAGTGAGGAATTTAATTTTAGAACATCAATTTTTACAGCGTTATCGTGCTGTGTGGAATTATATCCGCCTGAAATGATTATCTCCTCCGCTTCAATGGATGTTTGTTTCAGCGAGATATTTAACCGGATTGGTAAACCGGCAAGGAATACCGTTTCAATCACATTTTCATAACCGATAAATGAAAACTGAATTTTCAGCTTTCCATTTGGCAAACCGGTAAGCGAATAATTTCCATTCTCATCGGAAACAGTTCCTTTGTGAATATCACTTATATAAATATTCGCTCCCGGCAACGGTTCATTATCCTGAACAGTAATTTTTCCATTGATGGAGCTTTGCCCTTTTATATACTGATTTATAAGTAAAATCAGCACGAAAAAAAATAATACTTTTTTCATTTTATTACGAAATAATATTTTTAAACTTTTGAATCATCTATTTAATATCAATTGCGATACCTCCATAAAACATGGTTCCGTAAACCGGTGCATACATAAAAGCTGCATCGTCTAAATGCTTTTCGTCTTGTATATAGTTGAATATATTGTTTACCCCTGCATAAAATTTAAATTGATTAAGCTTTTTTGAGACACGTGCATTGAAAAGCATAAAAGGGTCAGTTTTTTTGATTTTTGACTGGTCGCCAATAAACGGGTCAATATCTTCATTGTAATAATCAATATACATATTCCCCTGATAGTTTCCTGACAAAGCAAAACTCCATGTTTTTGGGCTGTATTCAATTTTTAAATTCCCTGTTGTGGTTGGAAATCTTGAAATATATTTGCTTTTACTTTCATAGTGAGTACCGATCCAGTCTTCCCGTACATTTTTATATTCTCCTTGATTACAGGTAACATCAACACCCAAATCAAAATTTTTAGCAAGGTATGCCATTACAGATAATTCGACTCCTTGAACAAAAGCATTATCAATGTTTTTCCATTGATAGTCATAACCCAAGGCAGCAACATTAACATCGGCATCGGTAAACCCGATTTTGTTTTTCAAATCGGTACGAAAAATATTTGTGCTTATTCTGATGTTTTTGCCGTAATAATCTGCTGAAAGATTATAACTCAAAGACGTTTCAGGATCCAGGTCTGACGATTTCCATACCCGTGGCGAACCACTGCAAAGATGCAGGTCTTCTGAAAAGCCATAAGGTGCACGAAAACCTGTACCAACATTGGCTCTTAATGTAAATTTTTTAGTGAATTCATATTTTACTGCTAATCTTGGATTTACACTTGTTTTGTCAAAACTTGTTTTTGGGAAAGCGACTGTTTCAAAAACTTGTCGGTCTGTTTTATATTCTTCTCCTGAATGATGATTGTCTATTCTGATTCCGGGGACAAGTATTAGTTTTTCCGTCATAATCCATTCATCTTGTATGAAAGCACCAAATTCTCTTGCCGATTTATTGCCAACTGACCTGTAGGATTGACCTAAGTAGTCGCTTTCAAGGTCAACTAGTTAATGTTGAAGTTAGCGAATTCTCATTTGCAAGATATGGTCGCATGTTGCGAACATCGGGGACACTGTCATTATGTGTCGCCATGTAATCTCCCAGATATGAATCGTTTGTAGCGTCTCTGTTATGATTTACATAAGCCATAGTAAAATTCAATTCAGAATTTGTTTTAATTTTTTTGTTGTAGTTAAGCTGAGCCTCGTACCTGTCAGTGGTAATGCTCTCAGTGCCATCTGTTAAGGGATTTTTGTAATAATCATCAACCATCGTACCTCCATGCCTTTTTTCAAATACCGATTTACCTCTTATTATAAGCTTATCATCTTTTAAAAATACATTATTAAAAAACAAACCGATGCCTGCATTTGTAAGGTTAGTCGCCACCCTGTCTGAAATACCATCTTTGTTCTTTACTTCATTTTTTGTAATTCCTGCGCCGGTTTCATCAATAGCATTTCCCGTTAATTTTTGAGCAAAAATATTTACTCCGATATTTCCTTTTTCATTTCTCATAGATGATGAAATATCGTATTTATTTGTATTATAATTGCCAAATTGGACATCAATATTTATTGAAGGTTCAAAAGACGGTTCTTTGGTAATGATGTTTATTGCACCTGCAACAGCACTACTCCCATATAAAGCGGAGCCTGCACCTTTTATAACTTCAATTTGTCCAATATCAACCGTACTCATTTGTTGTAAGCCATACACTCCTGCCAATCCTGAATACATTGGCTGTCCGTTAATTAATATTTGAGTGTGCTCACTTCCTAATCCCTGCATTCTTACCATTGAAAAATTACAATACTGACATTGGTTTTCAACCCTTACTCCCGGAGTTCCCTCTAATGCCTGATATATATTACATGCATTCTTATTTTCTATTTCTTTCATTGTAATTACTTCGGTACGCACCGGAACATCTTTTACATAATAATTTGTTCTTGTGCCGGTAACTACTGTTGCGACAATTTAATTTTAAGACCTCACAGGTTTTAGAAACCTGTGAGGTCTGGATTAAAAAATTGTTTTCAATGTTTCATTTTTAAATTGTCAAGACACTACAACCTGTTCCAAATTTAGTACATCTTCATCCAGTTCAAAGAAAAGTTCAACTGCTTTATCCTTTTCCATGATTACTTCTTTTTCCTGTGATTTGTAACCTAATGCCTGTGAAACAATGATACATTTTCCAACAGGCAGGTTGGCTAATTTGTAATGGCCGGTTCCATCAGCAGATGTTCCCATATTTGTACCTTTTACCATGATAGTGGCATAAGGTATATGTTCTTTGCTTACGGCAGACTTTACATCACCAAATAACATTGCATCAGTTTTTTTCTGAGTAAACCCTGCTATTGAACATAGCAACAGGATTATTAAAATCCAAAAATTCTTTTTCATAAAACTTGTATTTCAAAAATCGTATTTCTATCTAATTCGAGCCAGTGTTTAAGCGCTATTGCCCTTATAAGTTTCCAGTAACCCTGTGTGAGATTTCCATATTTTACAATACCATTGTTGATGTCGTTAGTAATTTTATCGTTAATTTCTTTTTTAAGGGTCAGCTTTACCTTTTTGCCTTTGTAAATAAATATTGCAGAGGGCAAGGAAACCGTATCTTTTTTTATTTCTATCATTCCCAAACCAAGTGTTGCACCTGTGCTTATCTGCAAGCCATCATTCAAACAACTTAAAGGGGGCTGAGTACCTGCGAATGATATTATTTCAATACGATCTATTTCCGCTTTTAATATATCCCGTGCCAGCATACCCATTTTTGCGCCAATGATAGAGTAGGTTCCTAAATGCCCGTGTATTTCATTTGTGAGTACACAAACACGCCATTCGTCTTTACCGTATTTTTTAATTACATCGTTCATTATTTCCCGAACATCGTATTTAAATAATGTTGTGCTGTCTGACGGAAATTTATCGAAAATAATATTGTTTTCGAGTGAATATGTTTGTGCCAGAATCTGCAAAATCTTTTCTTTTACCGCTTCAAAAGAAATATTCTTTGTCATGCTTATTGACACGTTGCTTAATAAGGTTTCCATATCAAACAGGTTCGGATATAAAAAGTAAACAGGCAGTAAATCGTCGCACAACTGGCAATATCCTGAATTCATTGAAGAAATAATATTTTCGTTTTGGTGCGATTCGGAAATTTGTTTTGCAAAAACGGTTTTGATTTTATCAATTTCCTTAAAATATTCTTTAGATAATACTGCTTTTTTATTACCCAGATTTAAAATTACATCAATAGAAATGCTTGATTTAAAAAGATAGTCGGCAGCTTCTTTGTCAAATTCATAGTTTGTGCCTGACAAGGGCTGAACAGAACCATTGTACCAAATAATTTTTTTGATATTGGTTTTCTGTTCGGGATATTTTTTTACAAAATCAGAAATGTCGGTTAATGGCCCTAAACAAAAAACTGTAAGAGGATTTTTAGTATTTGTAAAAACGGATTCTAATATTTCTTCTGCTGGTATAGGTTTCTCGGGATTTTGTAAAGCATTACCCCATTTAACAAACAGTAAAAAATCAGCGTGTTTTGATGTTTCTTTGTGCAATTGTTTTCCTTCACCGACCGGAATATTTTTAATATTTAACTGTTGCAATAGTTCTAAAATTTTTATTCTGCCTTCCTTCGGGTGCAACATTCCATCAGTTGAAACAATGGCCTTAATATTTATTTCGGGGACTGCAAAAAATTCGCAAAGCGACCTTAAATCATCCACTGCACAATCGGTGCTTATAATAATTTCCCGCTGCGCTTTTACAACTGAACTATTGATAAAAAAAAATATAAGAAAAACAGAAATGTATTTTATCAGAGGATTTCTCATATAGAAATTTTATTATTTTATATTGTTAGCATAACCGAAGCACTTTAAAATTAAAAATATTCACCGGAATCACTCACTCTCATTTTTGCCTTTTCTTTGCCTTTTTTTTCATTTAAAGTTTTTGATGGTTCTTCATGTGCTGTAACTAATAAAGAAATCGTACAGAAAAAAAATATTAAATTTATTGTTTTCATGATATTATTTATAAAGATATATACAATAATTTCTCTCTCTTTTTGCTAAATAAATTTCATACAATTATTAAAAAACGAAATATAATGTTAAGCAATGCACCGATAACAATTGCAGTAACCAACATGATTAAAACAATTATCAATGTATTTTTAATTCCCATCTCCTTTATTAACGTAAAAAAAGTTGCAATGCAGGGAAGATATAATACCATAAATACGGACGCAATTATAAGCTGTTTAATATTTAAATCAAATGGTGCAAGTAATGCGATTGAAACATCTTTTCTTAAAAATCCTAAAATCATTACGGATATGGTTTCTTTGGGAAGTCCTAAAATATTTGTTATCGGCTGACCAAAAATGGTGGCAAGAAAATTTGTCACACCTGAAATATCCAAAATCCCGATAATAAATACACCGGCAATTATCATAGGCACAGCTTCCCTAATGCAAGCCTTTAATCTGAGCCACAATTTTTTTAATACCATTGGCAAATATGGAATACGGTACGGCGGTATTTCAGTAAATAACTCGGGTGCCTCGCCTTTAATGAGCTTATTAAGAATAAAACTGTTTAATACGGCAATAAAAAAGAAAATTGAAAATACCAGTATAATAAACT
>JACQWN010000014.1 GCA_016209245.1 Bacteroidia bacterium | reverse complement strand
CGCCTGCTATTGTGTAATTATTGCCATGCCATGAATACGTATCCCCATCACAGATTGTGGCTGATTCCGGAATAGTATAAACCGGGTTTAATATAACATTTGTTGTAACTGTATTCGTGCAACCATTACCATCGGTCACGGTTACGGTGTAAGTATTCGCAGTATTAACATTAATAGCTGCGGTGGTTTCAGTGGTGCTCCATTCATAGCTTGTTCCGCCGGATACTGTCAGAGTTGTTGTTTCTCCGTTGCAAATTGTATTGTCGCCTGCGATAGCTGCAGTAGGCAATGAATAAACGGTTACTGTCGTTGATTCTGTATCTGTACAGCCATTACCATCGGTGACTGTTATTGTATAAGCTCCTGCCATTGCAACAGTTGCCGAGCCGGATACAGTCGGACTTTGTGTTGCATTTGAATACGAATCGGGACCGCTCCATGCGTAGCTTGTCATTGCACCGGGACCGCCGGTCAAAGTCAGTGCTGAACCAACACAGACAGGTGAGTTGCTTGAGCCAGTTGCTGTTGGTAAAGTATTTACTGTAACGTTTGTAGTTTCTGTATCGGTACAGCCATTTGCATCGGTCACTGTTATGGTATAATTCCCTGCCATAGCCACAGTAGCCGAAGTTGAGACAGTCGGACTTTGCGTTGCATTTGAATAACTGTCAGGGCCACTCCATGCGTAAGTGGTCATTGCGCCGGGACCTCCTGTCAAAGTAAGTGATGAACCCACGCAGACCGGCGAGTTGCTTGAGCCAGTTGCTGTTGGTAAAGTGTTCACTATAACGTTCGAAGTTTCTATATCTGTACAGCCATTGTCATCGGTCACAGTTACCGAATAAGTATTCGCCGTATTGACATTGATAGCTGCAGTTGTTTCCGTGGTGCTCCATTCAAAACTTGTTCCGCCGGAGGCGGTAAGTGTTGTGGTTTCTCCGCTGCAAATTGTATTGTCGCCTGCTATGGATGCTGTGAGTAATGTATTGACTGTAACTATAACAGAATTAGTTGCAGTAATAAAACCATCATCTACCGTAACTGAATATGTTGTTGTTTCTAAAGGTGAAACAATTGGATCAACTATTATAGATATAAACCCTGGAGGATTTGAAACCCATGAATATGTATAACTACCAGAACCACCGCTTGGCATTGCATTTAATTGTGAGGAATTGCCCTCGCATATTGTTGTTGGTACTGCTGTCGGATTTACTGTTAATGCGCCTCCGGTAACTGTTACCGTCATCTGATCTGTATTTTGACAACTAGTTGTAATATCTGTTACAGTGAGTGTAAATACAGTAGATAGTTCTAAATTTACTGTTGTCGGATCTTCAATTGTTGCATTCAATAATGAATCAACCGGAGACCAGCTAAAACTATACGAACCGCTTCCTCCTGACGCAGCTCCATCTATGGTTGTGCTTGTACCATAAGGAATACTTACATCTGATCCTGCATCAGCTACCGGTAATGAGTTCACTGTAACATCATTCGTTTCTGTGTCGCTACAACCATTGCCATCGGTTACTGTTATGGTATAATTCCCTGCCATTGCAACAGTTGCCGAGCCGGATACTGTTGGACTTTGTGTAGTATTGGAATACGAATCGGGACCGCTCCATGCGTAGCTTGTCATTGCACCGGGACCACCGGTTAGTGTCAGCGCCGAACCAACACAGACAGGTGAGTTGCTTGAGCCGGTGGCTGTGGGTGACGGATAAACTATTATATCTTCAATATCTGAATTAGTGCATCCGTTAATATCCGTAACCGAATAATAGATGTTATGTGTTGCCGCACCTGCTGTAGCGGGATCAAAAGTACCTGCTACTGGGTCTGTGATACCTGTTCCTGACCAGTCACCGCCACCTGTTGCAGCGGAAAAATTAAATGGTATATCATTAACACATCTGTCAGCAGGATTAGTAATAGTTGCATCAGGAAGTGCATTAATGGTAAGATTCGTCCCATTGTCAGTCCCGGTAATAGAAGGAGTGGATGAAACGACACGAATGCGGTATGCTGTTCCTGTTAAAGCAGCAGAGGGAATAGTTGCGGTTATTGTTCCTGCATTTGTAGACACAATTGTGCCAATGCTTGTAGGTGAAGCAAAATTTCCCGAAGCATCCGATAATTGTGCAGTAAAAATATTTCCTGAATAGAATGTTCCTGTAATGGTATAAGGCACATCAATAATTGTACCTGCACAGAAAGGGCTACCTATGATTGCAGATGTTGAAACAGAAGGCGCTCCGTTAAGTTGATTAACGCCATTCAGCGAGCCAAAAGTATATTCTCCGAATTCGGCCATCTGTGCAGAAGACGTCACATAGCCGGTATTATCTAATTCGTCAATACCGGGACCTCCACGACTTTCCCATTGCGTAGCCGTATTATATCTTGCAACAACTAAATTAGCAACATCATTGATACCTTCCATAGATTTATTTTCCCAATAGAGACGCACACTGCATTGAGCATCGTTGCTTGGGTCAAGATTCCGGTTAAACGACCATTGTCCGGTGCCGCTAATGTGGTTAATCGGGGCAAGAACATCGGAATTATCAGTAGTGGCAATATGTTTGTATTCGGCAATAAACTCGGTTGTCAAATCAAAATTAAGAAGGTCCAACATTTCAAAACGCTTCCATTGGCCGCCATCTCCAACCGGGAAAGTAAATTGTGTATTCCAAGTTTTTTTCATCGGGCCTTTTACATAGGAAAGATTAGAACCGCTCGTGGTTGTTCCGATGGAAGTTATGATAAGCATATTTGAAGATGTACTAACTAAAGCACCCGTATTGAGTGTGAGCGTCCCGGAAACACTCGTGTTTTGTGATAGCGAAACCATGCCGTTATATGTAGTATTGCTTATAACAAGCGCACCGGAAATAAGCGCCGGCAGTTGGTTGCCTGTGAATTGATTTGCTGCTCCGGCATAGACATAATTTCCAGCAGCATCGAATGTTCTTGTACCTGTAACCTGAATGTTGCCTGCATTTGCAATGCTTGTAAGTGCGCCATCGGTATTTGTTGCACCAAGCCCGATAGTGCCTCCGGCAGCCAGCGTAAAGTTTCCGCTTCCTTTCACTGCATATACACTACAATTCAATGTTGCACCGGTTTCTACTGTAAATGTTCGCCCGCTGGCAAGACCACTGATATTATTATCAATGATAGTTAGTGTTTTTCCTATTTTGACATTTGTGTTTCCCAAAACAATTGTTCCTCCAGTTTGCGACCATGTGGAATTTGCCGAGCCACCGGTGATGTTTATTTCCGAGTTGCCTCCAGTAGATTTATTGAAATCCAATGTTCCCCCGGTAATAATGACATTTCCGGATATATTCAGAATGGTTTTAGTGCTATTACCTCCATCGGCATAATCATAAAATATAGCACCTGACATAATAAAATCTCCGGCTACATTCATTGTTAATATTTTGTTTTGAGTTGAGCCCTTCCACCATCCACCGCTCATAATTAAATTCTTTCCTATGTTCATTGTTTCTGTTTCATAAGTTGTAAAATAATCAGAACTTCCGCCATTTTTTCTGAGTTCTAAGTTTCCCTGTATTTGCAAGAGAACACTACTCACCCCGAAACTTCCCAATGTTGTTCCGTTAAGTAAAACATTTCCCCATACTGTACCCTCAGGGAATGTGCCTGCCCCCCATTGATAAAACCATTGATTTGAGTTTGGGCTGAAATATCTGTTTATACTGGGTAAATTTCCATTATTATTATGTATCCACGTTCCCAAATCTTCAATATAAAAATTTTGAATATAGGTGCCGACAGAGGCTGCATATTTCTGTTCATAAGTAGTGTTTGCATTAATTCTTAAGTCAGTACAGATAATTAAATGTGTTCCTGTTACACGGCTGCCACTTTCCAACATTAAGTAGGGTATTGTAGTGGAGACGGTGGTAATCATAGAATGACCGTTCTGGACGAAAAAATTATAGCCCGTAGAAAATGATGTGGGGGTGGGTCCAGTTCCATCTCTTGTTGTACTCCAACTTGACAAGACATTTACAGGTAAATTTCCTTTTGAAAAATATGGAATACCGCAGGTAATAAGGCGCGAGCCAGCCGGGGCAGTAACAGTTGGAGTTTGCGGTGTGCCTATTGTTACAGAAGTACATTCAGCATCTATTACATTCGGGTCGCATCCGGCAGTTGATTTGGTATCATAAGTAAGCCAAAAATAATTTATTCCATAAGCAAGAACAGTATTTGGTGTAATATTAAAAGTTCCATTGGGTGCAGCCACAGTAGTTCCAACTTGTAAAGAAGCAGAAAAGTTTGCATCTGTTCCCGTAAACCAGAGTTTGGCATTCTGAATATCATTTGCAGGATCGGTTGTACCTGTTGTATTAAAAGTGAAAGAGGATGCTGTTAAAGGATTTGATGCTCCATTAGTAACAATTTCTACTCCGATTATTTGCTGATTGATATCGCCCCTTGGAACAACAGCATTGTACTGCGAAGTAGTAGAAGAAACATAAACCATATTGGTAGGAGCGTTAATTGTGCGATTTCCCGGAGGAGTGGTGATGGACGGAAACCGCGTAATAGAACTCACCACAAGAGAATTGCATTTTGCATCAATTTTATTTCCGGTAGGCGCTGTAACAGGCACATCATAAGTAAGCCAGAAATAATTTGTGCCGGATTCCAATATTAATGAAGAATTAAATGTAAAATCGCCATTGGGAGAAACAACGGCAGTTCCAAATAAAGTAGTTGTTGTAAAATTGGAATTTGTACCTGAAGACCAAAATTGCGATTTTGATAAATCGGTAGTTGGGTCAGTTGTGCCAAGTGTATTAAAAGTAAAAGATGTTATTGCAATCGGGTTAATAACCCCAGAGGTAACTATCTGCACACCAATTACTTCGTTTTTATAACTTCCAGTATCAACATTAGCAGTATTTGTTTGAGTAGTTGTACTGGAAACATAAATCATTTGCGGGAGTTCATCAATAACCACTGCGTAATCCTCTATTTCGGCGTTAGTAAGAGCGCCACAAGAAGAAGGAGCAGTCGTGCCATTGTATGTTATTACCCGTAATCGTGTAGTTCCAAGCACTGCGCCCGGAGGAATAGATACGTTCGCTGAAAGAAAATAACTGGAGGTAGAAGTACAACCGTCTCCACCGTCTAATATTTTTTCATTGGCGTCATCAAAATCACCATCCCTGTTCCAGTCAATCCAAGCAGATGTATATGATTCCTGCAAATCACAGAGACCGTTATCAGGCTTGGCAATAATGGCAGAAACGGAATAATTACTTCCCGGATAAATTGTAGTGTAAATACTTCCCGTGTAATCATTGTAATTATTAGTGCCGCTCAATACAGAGGTATTATTGATGGAATTAAAAGTTACATTAGTAATATAATAATTTGTTCCCGTACCTGTTACTGAACAATAAGCCCCGGAAGTATATGCTGTAATTTGTCTGTTGCCGGCAGGAGCAGTTACAGAGGGCGTTTGAGCGGAACCGACAGTAATAGAATTACATTCGGCATCAACAAAATTATTTACAGTGGCAATATTGCTTATATTGTATGTGAGCCAAAAATAATTTGTTCCTTCTGTCAATTCTTCTGAAACATTAAAAGTAAATACTCCATTCGGAGAAAACACACTTCCAATTTTATTTGTTGTAGCAAATGTTGAACTCGTTCCGGTTGACCAAAGTTTTGCAATGGTTATGTCAGACGGGCTGGAAGATCCGGTGGTATTCAATGAAAAGGAAGAAACCTGAAGAGGATTTAGCCCTCCCGATGTAACTATCTGCACACTGATTATCTCATTATTTGAACTTCCTTACATCATCAACCGGGTCAAGGTGTTCTGCCAATAAAGTCCAGGTTCCATCTACGCCATTTGTTGAATTTGTGGAATAAGCACAACGGAGACCTTCACCGACATCAACATCGTCTGTTTGCCAGTAATAACTGATTTTAACGCCTGTACTGCTATATGCACTCAAATCCAAAGTAGTGTAACATAATTCTGCACTTTCAGGAGTGAGAAAACCATTGGTAGCAAGTTTAAATGTAAGGATAGGGTCACCCGATATAGCAGAACCAACCGCTACAGTTCCTGACGCTACTCTAATATCAGTGCAGGAAACAACTGTCCATGAGAGATTTTGACCTGTACCCGTCCACGGGGAAGCAGTAGCAGGAAATGTTTCTAAAGCAATAGTTTGACCTTTTACAGTTACCACAAAAGCGACGAAAAAAAGAATATACGCTGTTTTTTTCATTAAGTCAATTGTGTTTTTATGATACAAGCTATTTTGAAATAATTTTATACTGCAAACGGGATAAATTTCCGCATTTTAAAATACATGACGCTCAATTGTCTTACAGACGAATTGAGGTCGTTGACTTTCGTTCGTCCACAGGACAACGAAACGTCATATTTCTAGAAAAAAATATTAACAAAATTAAGTGAATTAATTTTAAATTCATAAGAATTTTTATTTATCTTCGTGAAAATTATTTTTGGATATTACAAAATGTTATACGTAAACAATTAAGGAAGGTTACATAAAAAAAGCAATTTTTTTTATAAATTTGAAAATAATTTAACAGAGTGCTGTGTAATGGGTTCTGGGTTCCGGGTTCTGGGTTCTGGGGACTGGGGACTGTGGATTTTGTACATTTAGATAAATTTAATCCGTAATTCGCATAAGTACTATTTTAGTAAGTTTAGAATTTACCAAGTTATGTCCTTTTCTTTTTTGCTATAAGCTCATCGGCTTTTCTAATACGATCTTCAATTTCTTTTTGTTTTGCTGATTTTTGTTCAATGATGAAAGTGCGGTAGGCCCTGTCTATCTGTTCTTTTGCTTGCTGCCATGTGAGCGAAATAAAGGAATGAACCGGGTTATTGTCATTATCAGCCGCATCGTGTTTAATGAGATGTTCAAAAGGTGCCCGCACATCCATAAAAAAATATTTTTCTCTGTAAAACCTGAGCATTTCTTTAATGGAAAATTTTTTCGTTAAAACAGCAATATCGTAAAAATCTTTTTGCACAGCACGGTTAGTGATTGCATTGAGTTTCATTGCAGTGATATCTTCCAGCGAAGCCATAGTAATTCCATACTTATGAACCGGGGGACGAATAAATTTTCCTCCATCATAAAAAAAATCAACTTTAATATCATTGATATTGCAAACTACTCCAATTCCTCTGTCTATCATCCCGCTTATGTTCTTGAACTTTGCAGGCAGTATTGTTAATATTTGATTTTTGTCAATAGTTCTTTCAGGAAACAAATCTATGTCAACACTTATCCTGTGTTCTAATTGGAGAGCAAGAGCGCTGCCGCCAACCAGACGGTAATTTTTAAACTCTTTTAACGATTGAATTTCGCTGACGAGTTTTAGTATGTGAAGTGAAACGGCTTTCTTGGATTGCATTTCAGGTCATTCGGTTTAAGATTAAAAAAAATATATGCTAGATTTCTTGCTCCTCCATCCAAATAATAAGCTTTAACAAGAGTTTGCTTTACGACTTTATCGCCATAGCAAATCAGCACTTCCAGAACATCATCCAGGGTGCCATAGTTGAACACCGCTTTGATAATTGCTTCAGCATTTTTTTCGTATTCCAATTTTTCAAAATCGGTATCCCAGAATGCTTTTTTGGAAAGTTGCGGCTTGTATTTATATTTTAACATAGATTTTCTATCAGAATTTTCAAACGGGGTGTTTGCAAAACCCGTTTCGATATTGAATTTGGTAATCGGTATTTATTTGAGATTTGAGATTTGTCATTTTTGTTATCTATCCATTCGGACTTTAAAGACAGGCACTAATTACGGGAAATAAATTTTATTATGCAAAAAAAATTATTTATTTTGTTTATTTTGTTGAAAATGAGTAAGTATATGATCTTATGTCACCTTATAATCTAATCCCAATCATCAAAATATCATCAATTTGCTCATCTTTTCCCTTCCAGTTTTCAATCAGTCTGTCAAGTGCTTCTTTTTGCCGGTGCATAGGAAGATTTTTAATTTCAAGTAAAACCATTTGTAATCTTTTTATGGTGAACTTCTTATTCTTTGCCCCACCAAACTGATCAGTATTGAATATTTTTTTTGCTGAGTAATGACCACCGATTGGAAATTGGTCACCTTTTATTACTTCTACAGCATGGTCTTCTTTTCTAACAATCAATAACGGTCTGTTTGCTCCGGCAAAAGTCAATTTTTGTATTCTTAATTCAATGCTGCAAAGTGCAATATCCATACCATCCTTCGAAGAGCTGGAAATATCCTGATTTAAAGAGGCTATAATATTTTTATCCAGCTCGTTTAAAATATCCGCTGGTTTATAAATTTTATTTTCATTAATGATATTGTTAAGCAGGTTATTTCCTATCATTGACATAAAAGCGCCGGGAACGCCATGTCCTGTACAGTCGGCAGCAGCAATCATACAAAATTTATATCTATCGGTAAACCAATAAAAATCACCGCTCACAATATCCCTTGGTTTAAAGAGCACAAAAGAATCCGGAAGGACATCTTTGATATAACTGATTTTTGGCAATATCGCTTCCTGGATTTTTTTTGCGTAAGTAATACTATCTTGTATATTTCTGTTTTTGTCTTCTAATATTTTTGTTATTTTTTCCATGTTCTCTTTTTCTTTATGTATGGCTATACTTAATTCCCATAGCTTCCTGTTTTTTTCATTGACTTTTAATCGCTCGGCTTCTAATTTTTCTTTTTGTATTTTGATTTCTTCTTCTGCTTCTTTTATTTCGGTAATATCAGTATCAAGAGCAATTAGTTTTTTCACCTCTCCATTATCAAGAATAGGCGTAAGCGTTGTTTGCAGCCAAATATCCTTATTCAATTTAGAGGTTGTTTTGATGGTATAAATAATTGTTTTTTTTGTCTTAAATTGATAATTTTTCAAGCTCTTTATTTACAACTTCCAACTCTTTCGATTTAGCTTCAATTTCTTTTTTTTGTCTTTCCGTTTCATTTTTGCGTGTTATAGCTACTTCAAGTAAAAATTTAACTTCTTCTTCCGCTTTTTTAATTTTTGTTACATCTATTTCAATAACTAATATTTTTGTCACCACACCATTACTATCTGATATAGAAGTAAGTGTGGTCTGAGCCCAGATTTCCATTCCTGACTTATGGTTTATCACAGAAACATATTCAACCGATGTTTTCTCTTCAACACATTTCTTAATACTTTTAATAATATCAGGATTTGTACTAATATCAATAATATTTGAACCAAATTTTGAGATAGTTTCTTCCAGGGTATAACCATATAACCTTGTAAAGCCTTCATTTACCCACTCAATGTTTCCCTTTGGATCTGCTATTGCTACTGAATTATCAGTCTTTCGTGCAACAATAGAAAGCTTTTCAAGTTCTTGGTTAATTTTTTCAAGGTTTTCCTTTTGTTTTTGTAACATTCTTGATTGTTCATCAACAATGCGTTTCTCACTAACTAATTCTTTGGTTCTCTCCTCAATTTTCTTCGCTAAATTATCTCTTTCTTTGCTTATTCTTTTTAATTTCAGCTTAATAAAAGCTACTATAATTATTATTGCAAATAACGCTATTATTGAATAAAACCACCATGTATTCCAAAACGGCGGTAAAATCACAAATTTTATTGAAACATGCTCCTTACCAGCTATATTATCACTATTATAAGCTTTTATTGTAAAAGTATATTTACCCGGTGGAATATTAGCATAAGTAACTTCTCTTTTCTCCAAAACAGGAGACCATCCTTTATCAAAACCTTCTAAAAACCATTGATATTTTACTTTTTCAGGTGCTTCATGGTCTATTCCGATAAATTCAAATGTTAAATGATTCTGAGAATAAGAGAGTTCGAAATATTCAGGAATATCCCCCCATGAGGTCAGACTATCGGTAATTTCAGACCAGTCGGTTTTTTTATATAATAACCTGATATCGGTAACAGAGGTAAGAGGCTCATATTTATTTAGTGTATCGGCTTTGTGGTTATATCTTGTTGCACCTATTAAATTTCCGAACCAAAGATAACCTTTGCTATCCTCGATAGCAGCATTAAAATTTGTTTCTATTCCGATAAATCCTTCTGTTTTGGCGAAAGTTTTGACTTTTATTTTATCACTGTTTTGTCTAATATCTATTTTATTCAGTCCTCTTTCGGTGCCAACCCATAAAAAACCCTCCGAATCAATTAACATCTGATAGACAGAATTTGAATTTAGTCCATCTCTAATTGAAAAATTCTTTAAATCCACACCATCAAACCTTGTAATACCACCTCCTAAAGTTCCAATCCAGATATTATCATGCACATCTTGTAAAATAGATAATACCTTTTTATTTGTCAGACCATACTTTGTTATATTAATGATATGATTCTCATTTATTTTTTTATTTTTAATCATTGTATTTGAAGAACATTCCGCAAATATCATTGCAATACCTGCATCTTCGGTTCCTAACCATATATTTCCATCTTTATCTTCAAATAAAGTATAAATGTAATTTGAAGTAAGACCTTGATTCGTTCCTATATTTGTGAAATTTTTACCATCATATATGGAGATACCGCCTTCAAGGGTTGCAAATAGTATATTGCCATATCTGTCCTGTATAATATCATAGATAAGGTTAGACGGCAAACCATTATATATATTGTAATTGATGAATTTTTTACCGTCAAATTTGCTTGCCCCGTAACCTTTAGAGCCAAACCACATATTTCCTTCATTATCTTCAAGAATGCAATAGATGACATCGGAACATAATCCATCATTTTTATTGAATGTCGTAAATTTCTTTCCGTTAGTTCGACACTTCAACATTTCGACAGGCTCAATGCGGCGCTGGCTCACTGCAACGCCAGGCTCACTACAAGCATATTTGCTTATACCATATCCATAAGTCCCAAACCATAAGTTCTTATTTCTGTCTTCACATATTGACATAACAAGATTACCTGCAAGCCCGTCTTTCTCAGTCAAATGTATGAAGCGTTCACCTTTAAATTTGCATATTCCTCCGCCATAAGTGCCAACCCATAAATTACCATTTCTATCACATAACATCGAGTTAATAAAATCATGGCAAAGACCATTTTGCTTATTAAATGTATAAAAAAATTTTCCGTCGTACCTGCTTATGCCTTTTGATTCCGTCCCTAACCAAATATTTCCGGAATTATCAGTAACAATTGCACTAACTTCATTTCCCGCCAATCCGTCCTTCTCGGTGAAATTTATAAATATATCACCGTTATATTTACTTAGGCCTTGGCTGGTTCCAATACAGATATTTCCTTTATTATCTTCACAAATCGAACTGATACTATTACCAGACAAACCGTCTTTTGCCGAAAAATTTTTAAAATACGGATTACTGTACATATAAACTCCATTAGCCATTGTTCCAGCCCATAATATTCCGCTCGAGGTTACATAAATTGAAGTAATTGACAATTGACCGGAATCTCCTTCCATAAGAGCGACTCTTTTAAAATGCTTGTCTTTCAGCCGGTATAAACCAGCCCTTTCAGCGCCGATAATAATATTTCCTGACAAATCTTCGGTTATTGCCAATATGGTAGGGCTTTTCAAACCTTTTTTTTCGTTATAATGGTAAAACCTGACACCATCATACATATTGAGATAACCATCTTTTGTGCCAAACCACATATTCCCTTTCCTGTCTTCATAAATTGATATGATTTGATTGCTCGATAGCCCATCTCCATTAGTATAGTTCCTGAAATTTATTCCGTCAAATCTGCTTAAGCCACCGTCGGTACCTATCCAGATATATCCCCTGCTATCCTGGTACATTGCATTAGCCTGTGATTGCGCCAGCCCGTCTTCAATTGAATAGGAGGTAAAATTGTATTGCTGAGAATATATTTTGCAACCGCACAACAAAAAGAATATTAAAACGATAAGATACTTAAACATAATTTCTATTTCTGTTTTAATACAGACCTCTCCGGAGAGGTCAAAGATACGTTTAATTTTGGACATTCTGACGTGATATGTCAGAAATATTATCATGGCGTTTCTCCAAGCTACAATTTTGCCGATCAAATTTTTTAAAAATTTTGTAGTTTGGGGCATTGAAAGCTAGTACAAAAATGGCATTCAAGCATACTTAGGGTTTGCTGAAAAAATAATATTTGATTGTAATACAGCAAATTATGTAATGACCGTTTATTAAAAATGCAAAGGATTTTCATTAATATTATTAGATTCTTTGCATTTTGATGTAGTGCTAACTTAAGTATGCTTAATAGCAAAACAATTTTTTATCACAAACTCAGCATACTCACCCCCTTCCCCTCTCTATGAATAGAGAGGGGCGATACATCCGTATTATTTGAAATATTGACGAATCTTTGTTATTATACGTCAGTATCATCCCCCTCTCTGCTCCCTGCGTCAAGCTCAGGGCAGGCTCCGAGAGGGGGAACGAGGATACGTCAGTATCATCCCCCTCTCTGCTCCCTGCGTCAAGCTCAGGGCAGGCTCCGAGAGGGGGAACGAGGGGGTGAGTATGCTTCTTAAGCTAGCACTTATGGGCTTTAGTCCACTTTCTGACTTTTTCAGCAAACCCTACTTATACAGATTCCTCGCTTTGCTTCGGAATGACAACAATGTTTTTAATAGAGGGTGAAATAATTATATCTCCAATCATCATTTCTCGATACCGTAAATTTTCTTTTCTTCTTCACTTAACACATAAACCTCGCTTCTTACTTTTTCATTGTTGAGCTTATCAAGAACATCTTCGACAAATACAGGCATCAATCTTGCAGTCTGGTCATTTGAGGCAGACAAAATATATTTTCCATCCGGCGAAAAGCTTACTTTAACAATAGCAGCCGAATGACCGGGATACAGTTGTAATTCGTTTCCTTCCATATCCCACAATCGTATGGTACAATCGTAAGAACAGGTTACAATATACTTTCCATCAGGCGAAATATCGGCATAACTGACAATATCGCTATGTCCTCTTAATTTTTGAGTCTTTCTGCTTTCTATATCATGAATCACAGCACATTTATCAGTTGATGTTGAGACAAAATATTTACTTTTTTTATCAAAATTTATTGATTGGATAGGTCCGGTATGTTCAATAAAGGTACATACAAGAGCAAATTCCCCTTTTTTAATATCGTCAACTTTCCAGAGCTTTATACTGTAATCATTCATAGCAGTAACAAAATATTTGCCATCAGGAGAAAAACGGGATATAAGAGCTAAACTCTCCAATTTATATGTATTCACAAAAAATAATGTATCTTTATCACAATCAATTTTATAGACACAGGTTGTACTATCTGCAGAAATAATTGAAACATAAGGGCCTTTAGTGAAAAAATCTGCATCTTTTGAGTTCTCAAAAATTTTTAATTCTTTTCCTTGTGTATTCCACAAACAGCACATACCTTCCCAGTCTTTTGTCAATATAAATTTATTATCCGGAGAAGATTCAGAGTAACAATAGTTTGAATTGTGCTTTATTAATGTTTGCACATGTAATTGTTTACCGTTTAAATCCCACAATCTTACAGTGTTATCAAGCGATGTAGTAATAATATATTTTCCGTCTGCTGAGAAAGCGGCATGATAAACCCCATATTGTGTATGACCTTTCAATTCGCATATATGTTTTCCTTTTGCATCCCATAATCTTGCCATATAGTCATAACCGGCTGTTACGATATATTTCCCGTCGGGAGAAAAGCTTGCGTCATCCACCCATGAATAATGGCTTTTTAAAACTGTATTTTCCACAGGTTTTATATTCCAGATACGGACAGTTTTATCATTTGATGCAGTAATAACATATTTTCCGTCAGGTGAAAAGTTCATATTATACAGTTGGGATGTATGTCCTCTTAATACTTGTAATATTTTGCCCTGCAAATTCCATAAAATAGCAGTACAATCATCGGAAATTGTAATAACAGATTTGCTATCGGGTGAAAATTTTGCACTCCATAATTTTGCGGTGTGTCCTTGCAAAACCTGAATTTCATTACCATGTATATCCCATAATCTTGCGGTATTATCGAGCGAGCCAGTTAAAATATAATTACCATCCGGTGAAAAAAAGGCAGTCCACACTTCGTTGTTATGACCTTTAAGCAGTGTAATTTTATCATTTTCGATGTCCCACAATCTGGGCATATTATCATATGAAGTAGTAACAATGTATTTTCCATCAGGAGAAAAATTTGCATCATACCAGTTTTTAAATTTAAGATTTTCCAAGGTTTTAATCATATTACCCTGTAAATCCCATAATTTTACCGTATTATCATTCGATGCAGTTAAAATATATTTAGAATCGGGAGAGAATTTCGCAGTTCTTAATTTTTTAGTATGACCTTTTAATAAAAATAATTGATTACCATTAATATCCCAAATTCTTGCCGTCATGTCGTCGGAAGCTGTCAGAATATACCTGCCATCGGGTGAAAAACAGGCAGTTCTGACAGTTCCGGTATGCCCTTTGTAAGTGCGGATTATTTTACCTTGCATATTCCGGAGTATTGCATTAGTATCGCCTGAACAGGAAATAAAAAGCCGGCCATCGGGAGAAAAATTCACTGCATCTTCATTAAATAATGAATGAAGGTTTATATTAATTTTATTCAATAAATTACCTTTTGTATCCCATAAATTAATATTACCGCTTTTACCTTCACCTTCGTATGTCAGAATTGTATTACCGTCTGGCGAGTATTTTGCAATGGATATCCCTGAAACATGATATCTCAATATATAATAGAAAGGACTTTTTGCATAAGAAGCCATAATAATCTGTTTTGAGAGGTCGGTAGGATAGATTTTATATGCTTGCTCGGCAAGTCTGAAACTGAGAGTAGGATCATTTTCTAAAGTCATATATGCCTTGGTTGCTATAGAATTGGATTTTGCAATAATTTGTATTTCTTTTTTAAGCTGGTTATTTAAGTACAATGCAATACCAGTACATAAAAGTGATATTGATATAACAACAAAAACTGCAATAGCAGTCTTTCTCTTCCTGTTAATATTTGCTCTGCTTCTTGCTAAATACTCTTTAATATCAATAAAATGTTCTTTAATTTTCTTATCTAATGCTTGACCTTCAAGTTCACTTTCATAGTATCTTTTCAACCAGGCAATCGGATTTGCTATCTGTGCTTTATACCATTTTTCAAAATATGTTAATGTGCCGCCGGATAATAGAAATTCCTTCTTTTTACCAGATTTGAGCCATTTATCAAGCTGTTTGCATAAATCGCCATATATCAATACAGAACGGTATTCCTCCCATGCCCAGTCGTCAAGCTTTTGCCAGTTACGCATCAGTGCTTCGTGTGTGATGTCAAGCACTGTTTCGGGTTTAAGGTTTCGGGTTTCGGGCTGACTGGTGATAAAGGGACGTAAAAAGGTGTTACCCTGTATGCGGTAAATGTCAAGGACTTTGCCTACTCGCTCCGTATCTATATCTTTATCTCCTATCATATCGGTGATTTCCTGCAAGGTCATAAGATTGCGTACAGGCTTGTTTTCATCAATCTTGGTAAGGCATTTGAAGGCCACTTCAATGATTCGCTGAGCTTCCTGCTTGGTCATCGGGGAGACGCTGTGTAAAGCGTCTCTACATTCCGGGCGATTAAAATATTCATGTGCCGTTTCAAACAGCCTGTTCGCATGAGTGTCAAGCACATTACGCAGCCCTGGATTTTTATACTGTTCTTTTTCATGTTCGCTTTTAACAGCAAACCATTTTTCAAATTTTACCCGGTCTTCTGCCGGTAATTCATTTACAGATAATCCGCCTGCCATTGCATAATGGAGCAAATCCATCTCTTCCTTTCCCATTTTTG
>JACQWN010000194.1 GCA_016209245.1 Bacteroidia bacterium | reverse complement strand
AAACTATTTTAACAGAAAGGGGGAATAGGGGAACGGGGGAAACGGCGATTTGTCGCCCATTCTCCGTTTCTCCCCTTCTCCCTTTCTAACGTTAAAAACTGAAAAAGACGATACGAACAGGATTAATACCTGTCTGAACATATGGTATATTTACGAGTCTTATGTTTCAGACTAGAGTCAAGTAGTTTTTCTCTATACATTGCAATGCAGCAATTAGTATTTATCAGGCATGATATCAAACCTGTGCATTAATTTCATATTCTTATTTGTATCGAGGTAGTCAATATAAAGTACTCCGTGCAGATGATCAATCTCATGTTGAAAAATTCTTGAAGTAAAGCTGTGAAGGATTATTTCAGAAGTATCTTTTCCGTCAAGCCGGTCATATCTGACATGAATGCCGTAAGGCCTGATTACATTGCCTGTAACAGGCGGATTAGGAATAGAAAGACAATGTTCGTCATATACGCCTGTTGCAGCAGATACTTGCAGAATTTCAGGGTTCAGATAAAACTCAAACGGATAGCCCGTCTTATCCTGCCGCTGCACCCAGATAACATTTCTGTTTATACCTACTTGCGGAGCAGCAATACCGACACCTGGATTTTCAGGGTCTTTAACTGTCTTGTACATTCTGTCAATCAGCGCTATTAGAATAGTATCGGAAGAATCAGGTCTCACATTTTTGCTTCTGCTTCGTAATATTAAAGAATCCTGAAAATTATCAATGATACATAATCTCATTTTCATACTATCGGGAGCATTTGATATTGTATCCATCTCTGCCTTTGTCCAGGCAAGTGTGTCAACCGGCTCGATGTCGGGTGTATCTAAAGTAATCCGGTTCGGCCCGTTATGACCCCCTGTATAGTAAATATCATCTTTCCCGCATTGAAAAATAAATAAAAATATTAGTATTATTACTCCAATTTTATTAAGCATAATATTATTCATTGTTTTCATGCGTTTAAATTTGTAACTATTTAGGTATAAACGTAATTATTTCACCGAAGTACGAAAAAAAATACGAATTTACGAATTACGAAAGTGTTCGTGGTTGACAAATTCGTAATTCGTAAGCGTTGCATTGAGCTTGTCGAAATGTTCGTAATAATTTAATTAATAGTTACAAAAATAGTATAATATTCTTCTATAGAGCGGTTCAGTCAAAAGAAATTTTTTTGCCACTCCCATATGGATTGCTGTTCCATAAATTCAAGGAATTTTTATCCAAATAAATAAAAACTGACAATAATATTTTTATACTGCACAAAAAACACTAATTTTGTGCAGTATAAAATATATATTGCATGAAAAACATAATATGTAATGAATTAAATTTTATATCAATTCATAATTACTTTTCCAACTAATTTGAATTCAACCCTTCTGTTCATCGCCCTGCCGCCGGGATTGTCCCTGCTGTCGGGGTGAGTGTTCGGAGCGACAGGTCGTGTTTCTCCATATCCTTTCGCTATAAGCCGTTCCTTTTTTATCCCTTTGGATATTAGGCACCTGACCACCGATTCAGCCCGGCGTTGTGAAAGGTTAATATTATAGCTGTCGCTGCCTTTGCTGTCGGTATGAGCCGATATTTCGACAAGCGCTTCAGATTTTTTCCCCAGAACTGAAACAAGATTATCAAGCTCTTTCAGCGATTCGGCTGTCAATGTCGCTTTATCAAAATCAAAGAAAATATTATTAATAATATATGAAACATTTTCTTCAATATTTTCTATCTCGCTCACTTCTTCAATTTTTATATTTTCGATTTTTTTCATGAGTAAAATATCCTTATTCAAACTATCTCGCATGCTATCAAGAGTAATTTTTACAGTATCACGTTCAGCTAATATAGTTTCGGTATCAAGCAGTGCATTATGAACCATACGCGGTTTTGTTCCGAACCAATATATATCATCACAGCAGGTTTCACCGATTGCTGAATTACCGCCGGAACGGTTCGATACTAAAAATCCTTTGCTAGGTTCGCCCGATAGAATATAATAAAAGTCATCAACGCTCGAGTTTATTGGTATCCCCATATTCTGAGCCATACTCCATTTGCTCTTTCTCATTTCGGATTTAAAAATATCCAATCCGCCTATATTATTCCACCCGTCTGAGCTGAAATAAAGAGTCTGTGTTTTTGAATCGAAAAAAGGAGTCGCTTCATCGCCTTGGGTATTTATTTTGTTGCCAAGATTAACAGGCGGAGTGCAGGTATTATCGGCGGAAATTTCACTGCACCATATATCCAGACCACCAATGCCACCCGGCCTGTCTGATACAAAATACAATATTTCCCTTTTGTCTTCTGTAACCCCGATATTAGGATGAGTGGCGGTATAACCTGGAAGGTTGATTTCTTCACATAGTTTTTCCGGCTCTTTCAAAATATTATCAATATATTCGCTAATAAATACCGTGCATATAATCCTGCGGTCCCAGCTCTGTCTGCAACGTGTGAAACAGAACCTTTTTTTATCAGGGAAAAAACAGCCATTTGCTGTGTGCATTTCGCTTGTATTAAACGGTCCTTCCAATAATTCCGGACGATTAAACGCCCCCTGCTTATTAATTTCGGATTTATATAACCTGATAAAAGTTAAAGTATCGTTATCCCGATTAATAGCATGATCGGCAGGAAGAGAAGAAAAAATCAGCACATTGTCACCATAAATCACAGGTGCAAAATCGGAATTATCATTATTGATTTCTTCAATGTTTTCAATATATATTGAATCGTTTTTCATTTTCAGAGCGCTTATAGCAAACTGGCAATTAACGATTTCATCTTTCGCCTTGTTTTTATATAAATAAAAATCAACACCTGTATATTCTTTACTGAAATCAGAAAATGCCTGTAATGCTTCTTCATATTTACCATTCATTTTTAACATTAATGCATAGTAATACCTGGCAAGTGGATAGTATTGGGCATCCTTATCAAGGGTTTCCTTATACATTTTCATTGCCGGCAGGTAATCCCTGATTTGAACGTAACATTCAGCCAGCTTTATGATGACAGATATATTTTCAGGATCCACCGCATATAATTTTTTATACAAATCAATAGCGGGATAATAATTTGCATCATCGTAACACCGGTTGGCAAGCTTCAGAGTCTTGTAATTATTAAATTTCAAATTAAGGGTATCCTGTCCGTTCCCGTTGAATACCGGTAATAAAAGGAAAAAACAACAAAAAATAATATTACATTGTTCTTTAAATAACATATAAAATGTCTTTCTCCAGTTTCTCTCTGCGAAATTTTGAAATTTTTAAAATTTCAAAATTTCGCAGAGGATGGGAGAAAAGATGTTGTTTTCTTTAACTGAAAAATTATATTCTTTGACAAGGTATTATGAACGGTATTTTTTTATAATCTGTAAATATTTTGTCATTAAAAATCAGTGCGATTTCAAAAGCGCCGTGATAATTGCTAGCGACGTGAAGCGTCGAGATATTCAGATCGTATGAAAAGATGCATTCAATTTTTTCATAACGGGCGCCGGCGCTGAAAATGATAGCATCTGAAACCCTGATGCCTGAGCTAAGAATTAAATCAATATTTTTATTTTTCCATGTATGCAAAGCATATTCGGAAATACCCATAAGGCAGATTTCTTTGGCTTTACTTTGTGTCATGAACAATATTATACCTCCGAGCTTGAGCTTCTCCTTGATAATAAAACCGGCGCGATAATGAGCGACACTGCGTATAGACATTCTATTTTCTTTTCCAAGCATGGATTCGTTGGAACGGGTCAGGTGAAAAAATGCCAATCCTCCGTCAATAGTGCTGCCCGAATGAAAAATCGCTTTGTACATCATTCCTGCATTAAGATCAAAGCCGGTGATTTTATTTTGCATTTCATTTTCACCGCTAGGCAGATTTGTATCGAAATCTTCACCATAAAACTGGCTTGAAAAGGTAAGCGACGAAAAATTAATTTGTTTTTGAAAAATCCCCGGCTGAATACCTAAAGACACGATATGAGCCGTTTCACAGTCGAACTTTTTTAAAAACGCCAGATTGCCGATTGCTTGTAGCTGACTGAAATTCGCTTCACCCGCTTTATCTGAAATCAATATCATACCAACGCCAAAAGCATCACCCTTAAGCTCGCTTTCAAGCATCTTTGCATCAAACGATACTGCCGAAGTAACAAAAGGTACGGAGATAGTATTCCACTGGTTGCGGTGATTCAGCGCCACCCGTATATTGCCGTTAATATCGCCCGACATGGAAGGATTAAGCGTTAAGGGTGACGAGTAGCACTGGGAAAAATGAATATCCTGAGCTATGTTTATTCTATGAATAAACATAATTGATACTATGCAGCAGAAAGCGGGAATATAGTTATTATTAAGCGTCTTATTCATCATAATATTATCGTAATAAGCTAATCGTCCCTTTCTGAAACAGGGGAGCGCCTTTGTTAGCTACTTTGGCTTGAATATAATAGGAATACGTTCCTTGTTCCTGTGGTTTCGGAAGGAACATATATTTTTGTAAAAACTGTATCGGTGCATCCGGCTTTATTATTCGCAATCATTATGATGAAATAATCGCCTGGTTCGGGGTAAGAATAGACAGGATTCATTAACCGGGATGAATCGCCGTTACCGAAATACCATAGCCAGGAATCTGAATTTTCCGATTGATTGATAAACTCAACCGTTTGATCCTGTATTATGGAATTATAGGAGAAGAGGGCTGTCGGCCATTTAAAAACGTAAATACTTATTGAAGGCGGGACTATATACAAACATTTATTTGCATTTTCAAGAATAAGCGCTGGGGTAAAAACGCCGGGAGATAAATATGTATGTGTCACGTTATCGCCTTGTTCCTGTGCCGAAATATGAGTGATGCTGCCGTCGCCGAAATCCCAGAAATAATAATCTGTATAATTTGCATTAGCGATAAAATGAACCGGATGTGGAAGACAGCCGGAATCAGGAGTAGCTGTATAATTTCCTGACGGACCTATTATAGCGATATAGCTGGGCATAATCAATGTGTCGGAGCAACCGTTGGTATCAACGACTATTTGTATAATATTATAAATACCGGTTTCAGTATAGATATGGCTTGGATTCTGGAACACAGCGGTCATCCCGTCACCGAAATCCCATTGCCATGATATTATAGACCCGGATGAAGAATCGCAGAATATTACCGGAACCGGCGGACAAATGCCTGTTATGGTATCGGCGGTAAAAGAAGCGAGCGGATTTTCAGCAATATGGAGAAAAAAAGAGGCGGAGTCGCTGCAATTGTTAGTGTCGGTCACTGTTAATGATGCAGTATAGTTTCCCGGGGCAGGATATGTATATAAAGGAGATATTGATGTGTCGGTAGTTCCGTTTCCGAAGCTCCAGTTGTATATCCAAGTGCTGTCTTGAGCATTGCATATCATGGTTACTTGTTCGCCAAAACAGGCAGGCTGTGGCGTGACAGCAAAAACGGCGGAAGGATTATGTGTCTGGATAATATCCTGTTTTACAATCGTATCACGGCATCCCCTGCTGTCTTCAAGTATTAAAGTAACTGAATAATTTTCTGTATTATGATAAATATGTACCGGATTTTCCGTCGTATCAACTGGGCTTCCATCGCCAAAGTCCCATTCGCGGTAAACAATCGAATCTCTCGCGATAGAAATGTCACGAAATGCGGCAATAATAGAATCGCAACCGGAAAGGTCCACCTCAAAATCAGGATAAATCGGATAATCAACCCTGATAGTATCATATATAAAATACCAACAATCCAGAAAATCTCCACAAATTTTACCTGGACGGAAAAAAACGTGAATTAAAACCGAGCATTTTACAATATAAGTTCCAGTATCCCTGTAAGTATGCACCGGGTATTTGTATGTGCCGACAGTATGCCCGTCGTGGTTTCCGTCAACATTGCGTACAGGATTCATAGTAGTATCAGTACCTTCAATCTGAGCCGGAAAAACAGTATCGGTTAACGACATGAATTGTTTAACAGTATCGTAGTAGATAATATAACGAACCGAATCGTTCATCAGCGTATCACCATCGCCGAAGCTCCATGCTACCTGATAAATATTTCCAAAACGGCTGAATGTAGTGTCGGAAAAATGATAGGTATTCCATCTATCACAAGCCGTATCAGGCATAATATTAAAACCGGCGCTTGCGCTATCAATGGTAATCAGGTATGCAGAATTACAAAAACCGCATCCACCGTGCTTTATAGTATCATTTATCGCCGAGATATACATAGAGTACCGTCCTGAATGGTCGAATGTCATATAGGTAATATCATCCGGATCAAGATCGGTCATTACCCCAGTCTGTAAATCGGTCATATAAAAATTTAATATGGATGTACAAGTATAGCAATGCTGAAAAATTCCAACGGATAATGGAGGAGAGCAGGCAGCCCAGTAACCTTCAGATAGAAAAATTAAGTCTGCAGGTGGCGCCACATATATCCACCGGATAATAGTATCATAACATTCGTTATAACCCGCTAAATGCACAAGCTCATTCCATCCTATTGACATTATTTTGGAATTTAGAGTATCTGTTTCCGCTTGTGAAAAAACAAAGTAATCGAAACTGTGAAAAGTATTAGGATTCATCGCCCATTTCCAGCAGTTGGGATAAATTGAAGTATCGCTATAACCGGAAGAATCAATAATTAAATATTCATGCATAAAACAAAGAGTGTCCATGGTGAAATAATTCTCATAGCAGCCAAGATTTTCGTAACTAAGAATAAAATCAACAAAATCGGGCTTTATTCCCGCTTTAATATAACCGTCAAAGGTTGATGTATCTTCACAGCCCATTTCGGTGAATACTTTCAGAGTCACTGAGAAAACGCCTGTATCTGTATAAGTATGCACGGGATTCTGCTCAGTAGAAGTAACGCCATCGCCAAAATTCCAGAACCATTCGACTATTGTATCGGGGGAAATGCTTTTATCAGTAAACTCTATATCAAGGGGTATGCAGCCACTCGCAATGTTAGCTTCAAAATCGGTATATGGTCTGGAAAAAAATATAGAATCAAGTAATGTGTCTTTACATCCGTAATTGTCTGAGACATAATAATTAATACTAAATTTACGAAATATAACCGAAGCAGGCAATGAATAGGAATGTATGGGATTTTCTATTGTATCGCTCTGTCCGTCGCCAAAATTCCATTCATAGCTCAATGGCTCCGAACCTTGCGTTTGATTATTAAAAGCGACTTGGAAGGGCGATGAACAATAGAGGGTTTCGGCTTGGTATGAAGCGATAAGCGGTTGATAAGCTTTAACGAAAGTATCGGAGCAGCCTAGCTCATATACTACCGTAAGTGAAATAACCACTTCCAGGCTATCAGTATAAATATGCACCGGATTTTGAACAGTATCGGTACCTCCGTCACTAAATGACCAGAACCACGTAACAGGCGTAGGTACTGATAAATCGTTAAATTGAAACGATATCGAGTCATTGTCCTCGCAGTCGGTGGTAAAACTGAAGTCTGTATTATAATTTGACATGCTAATATCCTGTGCTGTCGAATCTGAGCATCCCATTTCATCCGTTATATTCAACGAAACATAGTAAGCACCGGGAATGTTGTAAGAATGTTGAGGATTTGAAAGGGTCGAGCTATTTCCATCTCCAAAATACCATAAACAGGTTAGCCCGATTCCGCTTGATAAATTCTCAAAACTAATATTTATTGGAAAGTTGCAACTTGTCACAGAATAGCTGAAATCTGCCTGTATCTCATTAACTGTAATTATATTATCTATATGATAAAAGCTATTGCAACCGTTGATATCGGTAACAAGAAGGGAAACAGTATAGATGCCAGGAGTCTGGTAAGCATATTGAGCATTTTGCAGATTCGAGTTGCTGCCATCGCCAAAATCCCAGAACCAATGGGCAATTGAACATGATTGCGGAATGGAGGCATCAAAAAAGTTAATGATATCATGTATGCAAGCTGACGAATCGGAAATCTCAAAACCGCAAACCGGAGGTGAAAAAGCAGTGATATAGTATGGTTTTATTAATGTATCGCTTCCGGAATTATTTGAGACTACCAAAATTACTGTATAAGCGCCGGGCTCACCGTAGATAACATCCGGGTTTTGAAGCGTTGATGTGTTATTGTTTCCAAAATCCCAGAACCATGAAGTCGGAGCGCCTTCCGATTGATCAAAGAAATGAATTATTTGCGGAGCGCATGCAATATGAATATCGGAACTGAAATTTGCAACGGGCTGGGAAAATATGTCTGTAACAAACAGAAACAAAATAATGTGGAGCGATGGAATCAGAAAATTTTTATAATTTTTATTTTCTTCTGTTT